>NZ_CAJMXD010000054.1:0-11270 GCF_905219685.1 Barnesiella sp. CU968 | reverse complement strand
CCTCACACCTCCTCTGTGACCCGCGACATCTGGATGCATGATGCGAAAAGCGGCGCATACGTCAATCTGACCTCCCGTGCCGGGGAAGACCGCAATCCCGCGCTTTCATCCGATGGGAAATCATATTATTTCCTTAGCGAGCGCAACGGCGACTCTTTCAATGTCTACTCTTCGGCCATCGCTCCCGGAGCGAGTCCCCGCAAGCTCACCGACTTCAAGGATCATCCCGTGCGTTTCCTCAGTGCCGGCACCGGCGACATTCTGGCGTTTGTCTACAACGGAGAGCTTTTTACCATGCAGCCCGGTTCCTCACCTCGCAAGCTTGACATAAATCTTGTTGATGACGACATAAACGATATTAAGGATATTCCCTTCGGGCGCGTACAGGGTGCAGTGGTATCTCCCGACGGCAAGCAGATGGCGTTCACCGTAAGAGGAGAAGTGTTTGTGGCATCAACTGAATACCCCTCGGTCAAACAGATAACCCACACTCCGGCAATAGAATCAAGAATATCCTGGGGAGCCGACGGCAGAAGTCTTTACTACGGGTCCCTTCGTTCCGGCAGAAGCAATATATACAAAGCGGTAATCAAGCGGAAAGACGATCCCAACTTCTCTAACGCCACGCTGATCGAAGAGGAAGCCATGTTCCCGGAAGACGGCATAGAGCGCGGTTATCCCTCCATCTCTCCCGATGGCAAGAAGATGGCGTTTATCGAAGACCGCCGTATCCTTAAAGTCAAGGATCTTGCTTCGGGTGCGGTTAAAACCTTTGAAGACCGTATCACCAATTACCGCACCGGTGGTTATGGCGTGGCTTGGAGTCCTGACAGCCGATGGCTTACGCTCGAGATTATGAACCCGATGCACGATCCTTATGGTGACATTGCCATAGTCAACGTGGATAGCGGCGAGTTTATCCCTCTCACTAATACAGGTTATTTTGATCAGGAACCCCGTTTTACGGATGATGGCAATGCCGTCATTTTTGCTTCCGAACGTTATGGCATGCGCAACCATGCCTCATGGGGATCGGAATATGATGTCATGATGGTGTTCCTGAATAAGGAGGCTTACGATAAATTCCGTCTCTCAGAAGAGGACTACGCACTGCTGAAAGAGGTAGAAGAACAGCAGAAGAAAGCATCGGCAAAGAAAGAAGATTCCAATAAGGGGAAGAAAGAGAAGAAAGGGAAGAAAAAAGATCCTTCCAAGGATGGTGACAAGCCGTCAGACGCGATTAAAATTGATCGCGAGGGCATAATGGACAGGATTGTGCGCCTGACTCCGAGCTCGTCAGACCTCAGCGATTATGTGGTTACAAAAGATGGATCGGCACTATATTATCTTTCCGCTTTTGAAAAGGGATATGATCTTTGGAAGAGAGACTTGCGCAAAGGAGACGTGTCGCTTGTAAAGAAACTTGATTCAGGCGGCAGCGCTATTCAGACCGACAAAGAGGGCAATATGTATCTTGTCGGATCGGCTGTAAAGAAATTCAATCCGAAGAGTAAGGAAATTAAGAATATATCCGTGTCAGGTAAGGTCAAGATCGATCCGGCAAGAGAGCGGGAGGCTATGCTCGATTATGTGGCGAATGAAGCAAGGGAACGTTTCTATCTTCCCGAAATGCCGGTGGATTGGGATATGTATGTAGAAAACTATCGCCGTTTCCTGCCGCATATCAATAATGGATATGACTTTGCCGACTTGTTGAGTGAACTTCTTGGCGAACTCAACGTGTCGCATTCGGGTGGACGCTATTATCCCGACGGGGCAAAGGATCAGACTGCATCTCTCGGTTTGCTTTTCGACATGTCGGATAATGGGAGTGTCGCCAAAGTAGATGAAATCGTGGAGGGTGGTCCGTTTGACCGTGCCACAACAAAGGTTCGTCCCGGAGACATAGTGGAGGCAATCAATGGAGAGAAAACGGCGGATGCCGGTGATTGGGAGACATTACTCAATAACACCGCGAATAAAAAGACACTAATTTCTCTATATCGTCCTTCTTCGGGTGAGCGATGGGAAGAGGTAGTTCTGCCGGTAAGGACTTCGGTAATGAGTGAACTCCTGTACAACCGTTGGGTTAAGGGGCGTGAGCATGCAGTGGATTCCCTTTCCGGTGGACGTCTTGGCTATCTTCATTTAAGATCCATGGATGATGAAAGTTTCCGTGAGATATATTCCAAGCTCCTCGGCAAGTATTATAACAAAGAGGGCATAGTGATAGATACCCGTTGGAATGGAGGCGGTCGTCTACATGAGGATATTGAGGTGCTTTTCAGTGGAGATAAATATCTGACGCAGGAGGTTCACGGTCGTCCCACAGGTGAAATGCCCTCACGGCGCTGGAACAAGCCCTCGGTCATGATTATAGGGGAAGCTAACTATAGCAACGCCCACGGAACGCCATGGGTCTACAAACACAAGAATCTCGGCAAACTTGTAGGAATGCCCGTTCCCGGAACCATGTCGAGCGTTAACTGGATCACGCTTCAGAATCCGGACCTGCTCTTCGGAGTGCCGGTAGTAGCTTTCCGCACAGCTGAGGGGAATGTGCTTGAAAATACCCAGCTCGAACCCGATATCAAGGTGGCAAACCTTCCCGCCGATGTCGTCAAAGGTATAGACGCTCAGCTTGAGGCGGCTGTAAAATCGCTGCTCAGCGATATTGACAAGAAAAAATGAAGCCATGACTTGTCCCGACAGTTTCATTGATAAATAGAGAACATTCTGTAACAAAAATAAAAAAAGACAACCGCACAGGTTCTGAAACCGGAGCGGTTGTCTTTTTTATACCAGATCATGCAGATCAGCGGATAATGCGTTTTGAGGTTTTGACAGTGCCGTTGCTCATGGTCTTGCGTTCAATCACCAGAGTCCCTTTTGCCGGAGAGGCGATACGTATGCCGTCAATGCCGTAATACTCCGTATTCACGACTTCCGCCTCGAAAATCTCCTCGACTTCCGAAACACCTTCGGCATCCATCAGTCTGCGAACCTCTTCACCGGTCATTGCGCGGTTGAAGATATAGAAATCATCATAGCAATAATCCGGATAAGGGTCTCCGTTGTCATGCCATTGCGAGCGACCGAGCCAGTTCTGGTTTGTGTTGCCCATTTCCGAAGGATCCGGCTGGTTGCGGAAAGTCTCCACAAGCTCTCCGTCAACATAAAGAGACAATGTCCCCGCCTCCTGGCTGAGAGTGATGTTATACCAGCGGTTTTTCTCAAGGTTGAAAGATGCGTCCATATTGCTGTTTTTTGAACCGACGCGCAGTTTATAGCGGAAACCGCTCTTGTTGTTGTAGCCGTAATCAAGAAGCATCTGGGTGTTGTGTCCCGAGCCGAAATCTATGATTCTGCCCACATTGTCGCCTGTGCGTTTCAGCCACAGAGAGATTGTGAAATCCGAAAGAGTCTTCAGAATACCTGTGGGTAACGATATATAGGCGTTCTTTCCCGATTTCAAACCCACGGCGCTTTTGGCGTTGCCGTGGCGGTCTTCCGCCCAGTATGTTCCGGAAGAAAGAGTCGATTTTCCGCCGTTGAAATAATCATATGCGTCAAAGAATTTCCCTTCTACAAACGGAACATATGAGAAATTGCCCTCCTGCGGGGAAGCGGTCTTTGTTTCGGAAAAATCACCTTTCTTGCCGAATCTGTCGGGAGTCAGGCGATAATAATATGTAGAGCCGTTCTCGACATTCTTGTCTGACCATGTGGTAGCGCTCACGCCGGTTGCCACGGTCTGCCACGGTCCGGTCTCGCTTTCAGCCCGTTCGATGTCCCAAGTCGTGCGGTATGTCTTGTCCCAGACGAGAGTCACTTTCTTGTCGCCTGACGCGGCAAACAGATTGAATACACCCTCCGGTGCCGAGGAAAGCGACGGAGTCCTCACCTCCGCCACATCCGATACCGGCGATGTCTCCGCGTTGCTGAGAACTGTGACGCGGTAGGCATAAGTGGAAAGTTCCTTGACGTTGGTGTCGGAATAGGATTTGTCGGTCGTGGAAGGTTTTATTACTGAAAACTCCTTCTCTCCCTCCGCGTTGTTGGGAGAAGACACGAGTCTGCGCTCAAGGCGGTATGCACGGGCACCGTCGGTTTCTGTCCATTCAACGCGTACGGTTGTCGGTTCTGATGCGGAGCAGCGGATGTCAACCGCCTCGACGTTGTTGTCGCGCCATACAGTCTGTATGCGTGAATATAACGATTCCTCTCCGTTGTAGGCAGTGGCACGTACGCGGTAACGGTATCTTTTCTCGCATTTCACGGGATCCTCGAAAACCACTGTCTTGCCTGCCTGATAGTCAGTGCCGAGAACGAGAGTCTTTACCGGATTCCAGGTGTCGTTGTCGTCATCGCAGCGATACACGGTGTAGCTTTTTCCTGTCTCCCCGTTATGGTCATACCAGCTGAGTCTTGCCGTCTTGAAGTCATCCGAGAAACCGAGAGAGGGAAGGGGAGGGGCGATTTTCCATACATGCTCATATTCTGAAGCCTTGCTGAAACCGACTTTCGAAGGATAATCCGCGAAATACTGCCCTGCGAGGGTTTTCTTGCCGTTCAGCTCCACAGAACGTGCGTCTTGCACCCATGTGTAGAAATTTGTGCGTTCGAGTTTGTCGCATGCATCGATATTGGCAAGAGCCTTTTTCATATATTCGAGCTGCACATTCTGGTTGGCAAGCGTTGCGGGGAGAGTAACCGACGCCGCGTTCTCCACCGGGTTTCCGTCGGCATCGCACTGAAGTCCGGTCTTGTCCGGCCAGTCGTTTTCATTGCCGGTCGTCCAGTTCGCGCCGTTGTTCCATTCGGTAATCCACACCGGACGTCCTCGTGACACCTCCACCGCCTTGTTGACACGGCTCTTGAAATCGGCGGTATGTTCATACTGGTGATATACGACGAAATCCACTCGATAATTCAGGGAATCCGCCAAGGCGAAGAAATTAGGAAGCCAGCTGCCCCAGATGCTTGTGGGAGCCGGTGAACCGGCGCGCAGCCCAGTGCGCATGAATTCCGGCCATTCGCGTATTATCTCAAGCGGACTTGCCGGATGTTCCTTCACATCGCCTGTGTTGTCAGGCTCGTTGTGACCGAGCACATGGCTCACATTGTCGCGGCTTTTGATCTGGTCGAATCCCGGCCAGCCGATATGATGGCGATGAGGCACATACTCGCGGTCAATCCTGTCGGTGGGACCACCGGCGTCCCATCCGTAATAATGGGTTACGTTAAGACGCTCCATCTGGCTCTGGTCTGAGCCGGACCACCCTTTTTTAGAGACCCACTGCCATTTCATCACCCTTATATATGAGATGAAACTTCTGCCGGAGTTGTCCTTGGTGACGAATCCCTCTGGAAGCACCGGAATTTCAAGATCATTGTCGGAAGCTATGAAACAGCGGCTGTAGCCTGTTCCGTCTGGGTTGTTGGCTATGGTGGCGATAAATCCTTTGCGCAGTCTGAGCGAACGTATGTTATTGTCGAATTTGCCAAGGTCAGTCACAGGTTCCTGTATGGCGACAGTGCGAGAATCTCCGCCGAAACTTTCTTCGGTATACACCGTAAGAGCACGGTTGCAGATGTCTATTCCGTTAGGAATCAGTACCGATCCGGCTCCATATTCCGCAATCCTCACGTTGGTGGATATGTCTGCCGGTTGTCCGTCGATTGTGATGAACCGGAGATAGTCCGAAACGGTTCTGGTCGGTTTCACCGCGTCAAGAAATAGCCACGCGTACTCACCGTTGAGGTTTACCGTTGAGTTTACAAGAGGTGAGGAAGAAGTGATATGCACGTCTGCTTTTCCCGTAACGTCAAGCTGGCGTCCGGTCACGACATCCGCCGTCATATCGGCGGTGACGGATTCACCCCATGCCGCCGACAGCGGCGCAAGCAGGGCGATTCCTGTCAGGATGTTTCTGAATTGTCTCATGATAAAAAGTTTCTTAAAGAATAAAGGCCGGCGGCGCAAACACATTCATGACGCCACCGACCTTCGGTTAACAACTTTGTTTACCTGTTATATAATATTATTGAAAGTTAGCGGATGATCTTCTTGCAAGTTTTCACAGAGTCGTCGCTCATTGTTTTCTTCTCGATTACGAGCGATCCTTTCGCAGGATTGGAAAGAACTGTGCCGTCTATGCCGAAGTATGTCACGGATTCTACAGACGCTGAAGAAATCTCTTCAACGCCGCTTCCGTCGGGGAATGCCTGAAGAAGTCTGAGCTGAAAATCAGCCATCACGTCAAGTGCGTGAGAGCCAAGGAACTGTACATAATATGTTCCGGCGTTTCTTGCATCAACTTCTGCAGTGCATTTCTGGAGTTCGGCGAAGTCGTTTGCCGTTTTGGGAAGAATGAAAAGCTTACCCTCTCCTTCTCCCGGCAAACCGATCTGAGACACGGCGAGATCCTCATCGCTTACATTAAGATTCCATTTGATTCCTTCCGGACCTCTCTTGTCGGAGAAAGCCACCATTACGGCAGCCTCGTTGCCGTTTGTCTTGAGATATGATTTGTCGGAATCCGCGCTGCAGTTGCTCCATTCTCCGGCGAGCATTGAAAACTCGTAGATTCCCGGAGTGGTTATCTCCACGGGATAAACATACCAGCAGGAGTGGATCGAACCGTTGTCCCAGCGGATGAAAGCTACATTACCGTTATATGTGTTGCCTTCATATTTGACAGCCGCGCCCTTGTTCTCCCAGCGCACATTGTTTCCGCCGGGACCGCTTGCATCCCATGTCATCTGTTCCGGATCACTCACCGTTATTTCTTCGTTGATCTCATCGTAAGTAAAGGGGAATTTCCAGCATTCCCATCCGTTCTGTGCCATGGCACCCTTGTCGCCTGTCGCGCCCTTGTTCGCGTTCTCCATGAGATTGGGGTTCTGAGCCATTACCGAGGCACTCATAAGAAATGCGCCTCCAAGAAGCAAAGTAGAAATTTTCATAAAAGTTGAATTGTTGGTTAATTAATATGGTTAACGTTGTTCTGCTTTTTTTGCAGAATTGATAAGATTCCGATGGTTGTCCGGGATTCTGAGTTCCTGCCGTGATTGTTTGTCAGTTCAGACATCGGCAAAATTATGACAAAAGAAAATCGGACGTGAGGGGGGAAATGTTCAATCTGTGTAAATGAACGGAATGACTGCCATAAATGGGCTTGTTTTCAGTGGTTTTGGTGAATGAAGGGTATTTGGACCGACATAGGTGGTTAAAACGTGTTAATAGTTCAAATGAACATTTTGCCACTCATATTAGAATAANTCATCTATTTCTCCGGTTGATTCCGCATCATAATTTTGCAACANTTATGCAGAGGTATTTTTGATGATGATATAAGGATATTAAATTTTAGGTAGAAAAAAAGATTGGCAAGGTCGGGGGCGATGTCATTGCTGCCTTTCCGGCATCAGTGAAAAACTCTCAGACTCAATTCTCCAAAAGAGAATAAAGAGTATGGATGGAAACATGCATACTCTTTGGAATGAATCAACTTAACCTTAAATAAAACAACAATAACTAACCTTAGTTTAAATGAAAAAATCAATTTTCCTAATGTGTCTGCTGATAGCGCAATTGTTCGCGCTCAGCACGCATGCCGCTTCGGATCCGCGTTCCATAAAAGGAACTGTGGTTGACACGGAAGGCGAACCGTTGATTGGAGCCACTGTGCAGGTGGAGGGAACCTCTGTCGGCGTGAGCACCGATATCGACGGAAACTTCGTGATCCGTGCGGCTGCCGGCCAGACCCTTCTGGTATCTTATGTGGGTTATTCGCCCAAAAAGGTTAAAGTGACCGATTCTACAGCTGATCTGCGTGTCGAGCTGAGTCTTAATGCAGAGATGCTTGAAGATGTGGTAGTAGTTGGTTACGGCGTGATGAAAAAGAAGGACCTTACAGGTGCCATCACTCAGATCGACCCAAATAAGATCGCGGATTCAAACCCGCAGACTGTTCAGGACATCCTTCGTGGCGCCGCAGGTCTTCAGGTAGGTTATGATCCCTCAGCGAAGGGTGGCGGTTCGCTTGAACTCCGAGGCAAGAACTCTCTCGGAACAGAGTCTTCACCGCTTATCATTCTTGACGGAATGCAGTTCTACGGCGAGCTTTCGGAAATCAATCCTGACGACATCAAGCAGATTGACATCCTCAAAGACTCCTCTTCAGCCGCAATCTACGGTGCCAAGGCTGCCAACGGTGTCATCATCGTGACAACCAAGAGCGGCAGCAACACCGGCAAACCATCTGTGACATTCAGTGCCAACTGGGGCATCAACACCCGCAGCTCATATCGTAAATATTACGATGCAGACGGCTATCTGAACTACCGTTCCGACTGGTACAAGCGCGACACATACGGCGTCGACGCCAACGGCAACTATGTCGCTTATCAGTCAGGTCAGACAAATCCCGGTTATTACGACTATCCTTCTGAGGCAAACCTTGCGAAATACGGCATCACTCTCGACCAGTGGATGGGATATTCGTCAAACGCAGCCGACGAGTCTCCCCGCAGTGTCTTCGGACGCCGTATCGGTCTTGACGAAGAAGCACTCGTATTCGAGAACTTCCTTAACAACGAGACTTTCGATTGGTATAACTACGCGTTCCGCACAGGTCTGAATCAGGATTACAACATCGGACTTTCCGGCGGAACAGAGAAGATGAACTATTACATGTCGGTAGGCTACATGAAGAACCAGGGTGTGGTGAAAGGCAACGACTACAACACACTCCGAGCTTCGATGCGACTCAGTGCGAACGTGACCAAATGGCTCCAGATCGGTGCCAACGTCAACTTCCAGCACCGCAGCGATGGCGACAAGGCTCTTTCATACAGCGATGACCTCCAGAAACCCAACATCATGAAGTTCTCCCCCTACGCATCGATGTATGACAAGCAGACAGGCGAGCTTCTTCAGTTCCCTATGGGCGGAACAAACCGTTTCCAGCCTTTCCAGAACCAGTTCTTCTATCAGAACTACGAGGAACTTGAGAAAGGTTATATGGTTCTCAACTCCAAATTCTTCGCGAAAGTGACATTGCCGTTCGGAATCACCTATCAGTTCAATGTGTCACCCCGCTATCAATATTTCTGGGACCGTTATTTCATGAGTGCAGATCTTCCTGAATCCGCCAAGAAAGACAGAGGAGTAAACCGCGAATGGGGCAAGCGTTTTGACTGGTCTCTCAACAACACGATCAACTGGGATTATACATTCAATGATGTGCACCACGTGATGGTGACTCTCGCTCAGGAGGCTGAAGACCGCAGATACTGGAGTGACCGCATTGAAGCCAGAGGTTTCGACCCTACGGACGCACTTGGCTTCCACAACACCCAGAATGCGACAAAAGAACTCTCCAATTTCAGAACCAACGACACTCATGAGAGTGCTGATGCGCTTCTTGCACGTGTGTTTTATGGATACGACAACCGCTACATGCTGACTGCATCGGTTCGTCGCGACGGCTATTCTGCATTCGGTCAGAACTATCCTCACGCCACATTCCCCTCTCTGGCTGTTGCATGGAACTTTGCCAATGAGAAATTCATGGCACCCATCTCAGATATATGGAGCACAGGTAAGCTTCGTCTGTCATGGGGTAAGAACGGTAACCGCGATCTGGGCAATCCGTATATAGCTCTTGCAAACCTCGGTTCCGGACAAGGCAATACAATGAATTACCTTGGTCCTGACGGTGAAGTCATATCAGACATCAAATATCTCACCATGAGCCGTATGGCGAATCCGGATCTTCGTTGGGAAAAGACAGAATCGTTCAACGTCGGTCTTGATCTCGGTTTCTTCAACAACCGTCTTAACCTGAGCGCCGACTGGTATTACAAGAAGACCAACGACATGATCATGAATATGGCTCTTCCCGGTTTCTCCGGTTTCACAGAGGTTGCGACAAACATCGGACGAGTGGACAACACTGGTTTCGAGCTTTCTCTGAACACGCTCAATATCGCCAACAATGTCCTCGAATGGAACACCAACGTCACATTCTCATACAACAAGAACAAGATCCGTCATATCGACTATCAGATGGAGAACGTTCTTGACGAGAACGGCAACATCATCGGTCAGAAAGAGATTGACCAGCCCAGCAAGGGATGGTTTGTAGGTCAGCCTATAGGTGTGATATGGGATTACAAGGTAGATGGAATCTGGCAGGCAGACCAGGCTGAAGAGGCAGCCAAAGTAGGTCAGAAACCCGGTGACTACCGTGTGCAGAACTATTACACCGGCGATGATATCGTTGATCCTGTCACAGGCGAGCGCACTCCGGTATATAACGACAAGGACAAACAATTCCTTGGACAGACCACGCCTCCCGTATATCTCAGCATGCGCAATGACTTCACACTCTGGAAAGACTTCACAATAAGCTTCACATTCTATTCGAAGCTCGGACACAAATCCAGAAGCTGGTCGTATGCAAACGGCGACAATGCATCAGACATAATAGTGCACGGTCTCAACACTTATGAGAAAGAATACTGGACACCTGAGACACCGAGCGACTATTTCGCACGCCTTAACGCACGCGGTCCCAACGGAGCGACAAGCGTTCCCCGCGTCATCAACCGCAACTTCCTGCGTCTTTCCGATCTGACGTTCGGCTACACGCTCCCACGCAAATGGACACAGAAAGCTTATATGGAAAAAGTGCGCGTATCGTTCGGCATCAAGAACCTCTTCACCATCAATCCTCCGAAATGGAGCTACGGTGATCCCGAGGATGGCAACGGACTTGGCACAAGGCTCTTCAATTTCGGTATCAACGTAACTTTCTAAACAAGATCTAATAACTACAGAAATGAAAACATCATATAGCAGAATTTGCAGATGGGCCGCTCCGGCTCTTATGGTAGCCGTGATGGCAAGCTGCTCCGACGACTTCCTGAAGCCAGACCCTATGTCGGAGTTTGAACCGGGAGCCACCTTCGGCACCGAATCCGGCATTCAGGCGGCAATGGCTATGGCAGACCGTCATCTGGGCCGTATGTTTATCGACCTCGGCAACACCAACTCAATGGGTATGCTCAGCGACCTGTTGTATTCAGAAACAACAGTGGCTGCAAAAACAGACATGGGTTCGGCAAACATCCGTGCCAATTTCGCCGATAATGTGACTCCCTCCTCATGGATGGAGACCGGCAACAATAGCGGCGCGGAAATCGGCTGGGTCTGGAACGACATGTGGGATCATGTGAAATATGCCAACACTATCCTTGAC
>NZ_CAJMXD010000053.1:0-11313 GCF_905219685.1 Barnesiella sp. CU968 | reverse complement strand
AANTATCGGGCAGATTATATAGAATAAATTGTATTTCCTTTGCNATGATTTCAGCTGTTGAATTTAAGGGATTTCAGTTGCGCCAGAATCTCAGACTCCAGACGGTGGCTTTCTGCAAACATTTCAGTTAACTTGGACTCATAGTCAGCCATGCGCCGGTTGAATTCCTCTTCCGTTATATCGACATATTCAATCTTGATGTCGAAATATTGACCGGCTGAAAGCGAATAGCCCTTCTCCCTGATTTCATCGTATGTTACGGCTACAGAGAACCCTTCCTCAGCTTCACGGTTTCGGAAAGTAGTTACAATCTTGTCGATTTCTTCCGGACGAAGGCGTTTCTTCTGATTGTTTCCCTCCTTATATTCTTCACCGAGTTTGGAAGCGTCAATAAGGATTACCTTATCGGAAGTTTTGGAGTTGTCGAAGAACAATACCGAAACATTGGTGCCGGTATTTGCAAAAACATTCGAGGGCATTGAAACAACTCCGTGGATAATCTTATTGTCAACGATATGCTTTAGTATCTTGTTCTCAATTCCTGACTTTGCTGTAATAAAACCGGTAGGTATTACGATCGCACCCTTGCCATTCGGCTTCAGCGAATTGATTACGTGCTGAATGAAACATGCATATATTGCCATGCTCTCTTTCTTCTTTGCCGGAACCTTAGGCACACCTGCCCAGAAACGCGTCGGCTGGGCTGCTATCTTTTCGCGGGTATCGGCAAAATCCATTTTGAACGGAGGATTGGAAACAACGTAATCAAACTGTCTCCAAGATGTTCCTTCGTCATTTTTGTGGTAGGGTGAAACAAGGGTGTCTCCCTGAATGGCATGGTCAAGTGATGAAACCAAACCATTGAGCAGAAGGTTAAGTTTCAACATCTTGTTACTTCGCTGTGAAATGTCCTGTGCAAAGATGGTGCATTTACTGTTACCGATCTGATGGGCAAGTGCCATTAGCAGCGTGCCTGTACCTGCCGAAGGGTCGTAAGCCTCGATATTGTGCAAGTCTTCATTCTCGTCTACCAGAAGACGAGCCATGATGGTGGCAATGGCGTGCGGGGTATAGTATTCCGCATACTTTCCACCTCCGGCAGTATTATAGTCTTTGATAAGATATTCAAAGATAGTGGCAAAGAAGTCGTAGCCTTTCTCATCGGAAAAAGCCTCTTCGAAAGAGAAGCCAACGAGCTTGTCAACCAAGGCTCGTGCAAATGCCGGACGCTGGTCCACGTCAGTTACGTAAGGTGTCAGGCGTTCAAAAAGAGGAATTTTTGTGTTTTGAGTTGTCTGTGTTGAAAATATGTCGATGTTTTGCACGGCAATATCAGTCATTGTAGCATCGAATATTTCATCAAAATTACCTTTGGACTGGTTGTTCCAAAGTTTATAGAGCAGATGTTCCGGCTGTAATTTTAGAGTTTCCGGAGGGAGGAAAACCAATAGCAATTCACGTTCTGAATCACTTAGACCGGAATATGCAAGCTCCCAATGCTCGGCATCGTTGATTTTCTTGGCAAGGGGACTTTTGGCTTTCTTAAGCTCATATCCGAACTTGTCATTCAGGAACTTGAACAGGAAAATCTGAGTGATAATCTTGTATTCGTTGCCATCGTTGCCGAGTCCGTAGACCTGACATGTGGCTTTGAGGTCATCGATAAGACGTATGGTTTTCTCTTTTATATTCACTATGCGGTTGCGTATGTAGCTTTATACTGATTCAAGTATTGACGGGCAATACCATTCTTTACAAAGTTATAATCCTCAATAGTTGCCTCATCACTGATCTGCGGGAAATGCGAGAGCATATTGGCAACAATCTGCAATACGGTCTGCTCGAAGTAAACATCCTTTTTCAGAATGTCGTTCTTGTCATAAACCCGCTGGTCTACATCCTCCTTTATCATGTTGAGGATTATACTTATTTCATAGTCACTGAAAGTAAAAATCGGTTTTCTTGACTTCTCCTTGCGTTCAGAGTTGATTTCTCGGATACGTTTGTGGACACGCGCGAATTTTGCATCACCGTTATATTTGTTCAAAAGTGCCTTATTCGTCTTTTGGATAGTTTTCAGTCGGTCTATTATAGAATCCAGAGCTGCTGTTTCCTCATTGAATTTAGCGATAGAGTCAATTACAAATCCGTGCTCCTTAAAGCGTTGCATAAAAGCTTCCCGCAGAGTTATAAACTCCGGATCATCGGGGTCGACATTATCCATAAATGCCCGGATAGTGTCTCTCCATTTGTCCTGAAGTTCACGCCCTCCGGAAATCAGTTTAAGTTCTTCCTCTCCAATTTTGGAGAATGTAAACTCTATGTCCTGCATCGCCTCATTAACCAGTATGGCAGTCTGTCCGACAGCATTGAATGCCTCCTTCTGGTTTATGATGGTGATGTGATGCTGAACTTCCTTCAGCATATCCGGGAGTTTGGTCAGTTCCACTTTGGCAAACTGTGCTTTTAACTCATCGTCGCCGAATGTGCGGACAAGATTTCCGCAGTCACGCGCAGCTTCAAGAACCTTCTTCAATTTGAGAAGTTCCTCTTTGTCCTGTATGGTCGACACCTCAGAACTGAATTCCTCCACATTATTCAAGGTATATTCAAACAATGTGTCATGAATGTCACGCATAGTATCGAGAATCTCCTGAGGATTTTCAAGCACCTGAGTGAAAGTATCCGTTATTCCGCTTCCATCCTCATTCGGGTCATTAAAACGGTTTAGCTCTTGAAGGTACGCTTCATTTGTTTCCTCGAAGTTACGCCTGATGTCAGCAAAGTCTATAATATATCCGTAACGGTTGTTTTTATAAGGACGGTTCACACGTGTAAGTGCCTGAAGGAGATTGTGATCTTTAAGCTTTCGACCGAAATAAAGACGTTTTAATCGTGGAGCGTCAAAACCGGTCAAAAGCATGTTGAAAACAATCAGGACATCGACTGTCATATTTTTCTTGAAGTCTTTGACTATCTGCTTGCGGGTTTCTTTGTCATCGGTGTCGTGAAGAATAAGACGAGCTTTCACATTCGTCGGGAACGAAGCGTTTTTATTCATTTCCCGCTGAACTTCGTCCCAATACATAGCCAGATTCCGTGCTTGACCACTGGTCTCACAAATAATCATTCCGCCCAATGTATTGTCGCCATGCTGTTGACGGAACCGAGTAAGATCTGTAATTACGTATCTGATAAGTTCTTTTACGTAATTCTCATGTTCAATGATGGTAGACTTATGAACGTCTTTCTTCTGAACAAGCTGTTCAAGCTTATCCATGATTTGTGTAAGTCTCTCCTTATACGATGTCTCGATTTCTTCACGGATTATTTTCAATGTGTAGCCATCGGCGATAGAGCGGTCATAGTAATATGTATGAAAATAATCGTTAAAGACAGTTGCCGTCGCTTTTTCATCCTTAAGCAAAGGTGTCCCCGTCAGAGCAATCTTGATAGAGTTCGGGTCTGCGTCAAAAAGATTGGCGAGGAAACAGCCGCCTGGGCGATAGCCGCGATGCGCTTCGTCGAGTATGAATATACGCTGAAGGCTGGTAGCATATTCAGGCAGTTTCACCTTTTCTTTGTCCTCGGCAAAACGCTGAATGTTTACAACAGTGATTTCCTGTTTGCCGCTCACTCCCTGCTGAGACTTGTTGTCGCGGAACTGCTCCATAAGTTCCTTACGGGAATTGGCGGTTGTAACAACCAATCCTCGGGCTTCAAACTCCTGCGTAGCCTGTTCCAGAAGATCAAGGCGGTCAACAATGAAATAAAACTTGGCAACCTTGTTTTGTCTTGCAAAGTAGTCATTCAGGAAATATGCGAGATGGTATGAAAGTGCCGTCTTACCACTGCCTTGTGTATGCCATACAACACCGGCATTTGCATCATTATCAAGATGCCCGCGAATTGCCAATGCGGCAAACATCTGCTGATAACGCATGATATGTTTCTGGTCAGTCACCTCAATTTTACCGTCTACCTCTCGCTCTGATCTGACGTACGCAATACCGTATTTTAGGATAAACAGTAATCTCTCAGGCGAACACATCGAGGTCAGAATACGATTTGTCGGCGTATTCGTATCGAGATTTGTTTTATATTCAGGGGTGGTGTGAATAACTTCGCAGTTGAAGTCTTTCAATATTTTCTTCTCGACACTCCTATCGACAGGACGGTATGGATAATTCCTGTTATAA
Source organism: Barnesiella sp. CU968 (assembly GCF_905219685.1). NCBI lineage: Bacteria > Pseudomonadati > Bacteroidota > Bacteroidia > Bacteroidales > Barnesiellaceae > Barnesiella > Barnesiella sp. CU968. Next base: position 7,114 of record NZ_CAJMXD010000053.1, on the reverse strand, counting down.
GGGGCAACATCAGCATTTGACCGATTCTNCTCACGGAAGCAGTTGAAAGGAGCTGATTCTTTTGCTGCGGTACAATAGAAAGCGCCCTGCATCGGCACAATTCCTCCCATTGTGTCATACTCCATATTATTGGAGAATATCATCAATTGGGTTATATTGATGAAAGAGCGGAAACGTTTATTGGGAAATCGCTGCTGATTCATCCGCTTACTCTCAGCAACCATTCCTCCTGAGTTATTCGGTTTCTTTACCTCAACAAATACAAGTGGAAGACCGTTTACAAATAGTGTTATATCCGGACGAAATTCATCCTGACCGTTCTTGCAGGTAAATTCCGCTGTAAAATAGAAACTATTGTTCGACGGGGTGTCGAAATCTATCAACTTAACAGGAGAAAACGCCTTCAGACGTTGATAAAACGCATAACCTAGATCATCATTCTTCAAATCGTTTCTTATATCCTGAAGCATTTGTTTGGCAGTAATCGGAGTATTGGGATTTAACCGTTCAAACTGTTTCTCAAATTCTTCTATGAGGATATTTGTTGAAGGGTCGTGGTTTTTCCCGGCATCTTCCTCTGAGATTTTGCCAAAGTATTTATAACCTAATCGTGTCAGATGCACCATTGCGGGCATTTGCACTCTTGTGGCTTCATTAAATTTGCTCATGGTTTCCGTAAGGTATTGTCTTTTGCAGTGCTAATTCCCGGTAGCCTCAGACTCGTCAAGCTATCGGGTTCATTTTTATAACGCAAAGATAATCATTTTCATTGGATTAGGCAACAGTGAGAAAAAGACAAAACTACTGGAACAAGGAATCAAGACGCGACTGGTCAAGGAGGCAGAAAACGCGGTTGCCGTTTGGAGTAAGCGCCGGATCCGGAAGAGCGAATAACTCTGCACACAGATGTTCCATCTCCACGGCACTCAGCTTTTCTCCACGCCTTATGGCTGAAGAACGTGCCATCATCAATGCCGCACGGCTCGCTATCGACACCTCTCCCCTCGCGTCAAGCCCATAGTTGGCGGAATCTTCAGTTACAGAATCAAGTATCCTCAGAACAATATCCTTGGGATTCCCGTTCTTGAGCATTGCCGGCAGAGAGGTTATCATCCATGTCTCACCGGATTCATATTCAAGCGAAAATCCAAGTCTGCGCAAGTCATCCTCGATCTCAAGCAACGCGGCTCTCTGCGACTCATCAAGAACAAGAGCTTCGGGAAACATCACGCTCTGCGATACGACCTCCATATTCTTCACTCTCCGCATAAACTCTTCATAAAGTATTTTCACATGAGCGCGATGCTGGTCAATTATCATCAGTCCGTGACGAGAAGAAGTTATTATATATTTTGAAGCATACTGCATGCACATCGGTGCAAGCTCATCCTTCAGTTCCTTTTCAAAAAGTGTCTCATCCTGCACTTCGGCGACTTCTTTCTTCTGCATATCCGACATCATCATATCCGACATCATCGGTGCCTCTGTCATAACCTGCCCGGTTTCTTTCCGCCCTCTGCTGAAATTCTCATACAGCGATTCCCAGTTGGAGGCAGATGGTTTTCTTTCATAATCCGTTTTGAACGGATTATAGTCTTCAGGCATATCTATCACCGGCTCTTTCGGCAATTCCCCCTCTTTAAGAGGTCTGACCGGAATCGCGTCCGATGTGAAGTCTATTGAAGGCACTGCGGAGAATCTGCCGAGTGCAGCCTTCACAGCCGCCTGAAGGATAGGCCATATCTGCTGTTCATATTCAAACTTGATGTCATCTTTTGTCGGACTGCGGTTAACATCCACGCTCTGCGGGTCTACCGTGAATTTAAGAAAATAGCATGGCTGTGTGTCCGGCGCAATTAGAGACTCATAACAGCCGACAATTGCCTTGTGAAAATATGGATGACGCATGTTTCTGCCATTTGCTATAAGGAACTGGAGCGGATTCCTGCGTCTTGCAAATTCCGGACGGGAAACAAAACCCTCTATCTTTACCAACGATGTCTCCACGTTTATCGGCAGAAGCTGATTGTCAAGTCCGGATTTCCACAGTCCGATGATGCGTTGCTTGAACGAGCCGGCACGCAAATCCACAGTACGTGTGCCGGTATCAAGCCCCATCCGTATATGATTGTTGACAAGAGCCATCCGTTCAAATTCACGGACTATGTTGGAAAGCTCTACACTATCACTTTTAAGGAACTTGCGGCGGGCGGGAGTGTTGAAAAACAGTTTCTTTACGGTTATCACAGTACCTTTGTCACACACACACGGTTCCTGACATTCCACACGACTGCCTGCAATTATAAGATGTGTGCCGAGCTTGTCACCCTCTCTTCTGGTTCTGACATCCACCTCAGATATGGCGCATATCGAAGGCAACGCCTCGCCCCGGAAGCCCATTGTATGTAACGAGAACAGGTCTTCCGCATTGCGGATCTTGGAAGTGGCATGTCTCTCAAAAGCCATACGCGCATCGGTCTCAGACATGCCGGATCCATTGTCAATGACCTGAATCATTGTCTTTCCGGCATCCTTTACAACAATACGGACATCTGTGGCACCGGAATCAACCGCGTTCTCGACCAACTCCTTAATCGCCGACGAGGGTCTTTGTATGACCTCTCCTGCCGCTATCTGGTTTGCCACCGCATCAGGCAGCAATCTGATCACATCTGTCATAAATTCTTTATTGAGATAATCCGGTTTGAGAAATTCCGGTTTTCATTTTAGATGCGGGTGTATCGTCTTTGAAATAATTCTCAAGTTCCTCCGGCACCTCTCCCAGCTCATCCATCCACTTCCAGCGTCCGCCGTACCATTCGCGACGGGGTCTCAAAGGCTCAAACCATCTGAATCCCTGGAGATATTTCTGAGCAGGCTTGATAAGGAATATCGGATATATGGAACCTGTGGTCTCCGGCCAGAATTTGAGTTTGTCAAGAGTGCGTTCCTTCATGTCAATTGTAAGGAAAGAGCTCTCAACACTCACAAGCTTGTTGTAAGTCGAATCTTTCTCCATCGGAAGGAAGATTGTCTCCACATTGCCTTCCACATCAAGACGCGATAATTCTCCCCCATCGAAATATGCTGTCATTTTTTTCCCGGCGAGCTGATTGTAGAAATCCTCGTCTATATATTCTGCAAGGAATCCTTTTTCGGGAAGATCGGCGCGATCTACCGTCGAGTCGTTGAAATGGACGTTGATCTTGTCACCATAAACCTGTTTCTGCTCATTCCAGACAACCGGCTTGCGTATAAGATACAGCATGGAGTCATACTCCTGATATATCATCGTATCCGCTATTCCCTGCATGTCCTGACGGAAGAAACGTGCCCTGCCAATGGCTCTTGCCACATGATAGTCTTTAGGCACCATATATGTCGAGTCTCTTCCGAGTTTGTCAAGTCTCGGTCCTGACGGAACAACAGCAGTCGAATCTGACACAATTGTCTCAACGACCACAGAATCAGTTACCACAGGACGCGATGCGATACTGTCGGCAAGATGCGAAGATTCCGGCTTCTCTGCCTTGGATTCACCGGTCCCTGATTTATCGGCTTTCATCCGTTCTTTTTTCAAATCTTCAAGCATTTTGAAAAAACCGCCGGCAAATCCGCGCAACTGCCCTATCTGACCGGGTTTCGGGAAACCGGAAGGAATCCGCAGGACTTCAATATTCATCTCGTCTGCAATTTCAGAAGCGGATGTATAACCTTGCAGACGTGCTCTCGTCTCCGCGCTCAAAGCTCTGGCAAGACTGTCTGGCCACACATATTCCACTCTTACGGATGTAAGAATGGTGTCGGCTCTAAGAAAAAGTGTGTCTTTCTGGGAATACTCCATCAACAACGGATAATCTGTGGAATATGCCCAGCGCAAAGAATCGTCATACTCGCCATATCCTCCAATCAGTGTCATTTTGCGCGCGGTGTCTGTCAGCACCATCGGCTGCGGATTCTTCGCCGCATCACGAAACATGAAAGCCCGGCTCAGACGTGTAGCCTTATCATAGATTATTGAATCACCTTCGAGCGTGACAACATTCATCGAACTGTCTCTATGCAGTATGGTGGATCTCGCCGTCAGAATGGCATTGTCTGTCTGCGTATTGTAACGTCCGGCTGTCGTAAGGATTGTGTCGTTCGCACCTTCTATGCGTGTTTCCGTATTGATTGTGGCTATATGTGTGCCCGTATTGTAATCAAGTTCTTCNGTAAACATCCTGTAACCGTCTTTGGTATTCACGAGAACCACATTATCCTCAAACCGTGCAAGTTTTGTGGCAGGCGAGTATTCTCCGTAAGTAGATGTCAGAACATTGATCTCGTCCTGAAGCTTTCCGCCACGGGTATACCACCCCATCTCTATGTTCATGTCATAGTCAAGACTGTCTGTGGTGAGCGTTACCTTAGGATCTTTAAGCGTCACCTCCTGACGCGACGGACCGGCAGTCAGCACAGCCTTCCTTTGTCCTCCGTCATAAAACAGTTTGTCGGCATATACGAAAAGGGTATCGCCCTGTTTCATCTCTACATGTCCGAATGCGTCAAGAGAATTGCGCTCCGGGAAATAATATGCCGAATCACAATACATCCACATTCCTCCCTGACGGAACACTACATTACCCTTCACAATCTGTTTCTCCTCGAAATCCATAGGCGGACGGAACAAGGAATCCGCATTTTCAAGAAAGACCTTGTCTTCCTGATACCTGTTGGCAGAGGGTATTGTAGGCTTGATCGGCTGTGTCGGAGCCGGACGTGTGAAAGACTCCGTCTTTTCCTTTTTCTTACGCTCCTGGGCGTATAGGGACTCCATAACAGAGATTCCTCCCGACAGCACTATGGCCGCCAGGAGAAACACTATAATTTTGGGAGTCTTTGAAATCATCACTTTATCCAGCCTTCATATTCAAATTCACAATTTTGCCAGCCATCGGCTATCTTTACGTAGGTATCCTTGATTTTTCGTTCAACCCACTCTTTCAGAATCTCCTCTTTCCGCTTTGCCTCATACATCTCCTTAAGCATGTTATAGTCATCGGAAAGATTCGCCTTGTGTCNGGGTACGCGGCTCGTAAGTTTCACTATTGCCACGATATCCTTGTTACGTTTTGTATCTTTCATTATAAACGCTTCAGACACATCTCCTGGTTTCATCATCTCTACTCTTCTTGCCACCTCCGGCGGTAATTCCTGCATCTCGAAGCGAGGACTGCCTGTCTGAGGATTCACCATGACTCCTCTGTTGTTCTTTGTATCCTTGTCCTGCGACACGTATCTTGCGGCATCCTCAAAGGGGAACTTTCCTGCCACTATCTCTTTGCGCAACGAATCAAGACGCACGGTCGCTTCCCTCAGATCTTTCTCGTTTACCTTGGGGGTAAGCAGAATATGGCGCACATTAACCTGATCCCCCCTTTTGTCGATAAGCTGAATGATATGATAGCCATATTCGGTTTCCACAATACGGGATACTTTCTTGGGGTCATTGAGGTTGAACGCCACATTGGCGAACTCCGGCACCCATGATGACCTCGACTGGTAACCGAGTTCGCCACCCTGCATGGCTGACCCGTCCTCGCTATTCATGATGGCAAGGGTAGAGAATTCGGACTCACCGCGATTAACCCTGTCAGCGTAATCGCGGAGCCGCGCGTTTACATCTTCTATCTCCTGGGCGGGAATAACCGGATTGATAGATATGATCTGGGCTTCCACCTGCATCGGCACATAAGGTATGGAATCCTCCGGCAATGTGGAGAAATATTTTCTGACATCGTTGGGAGTCGCCTTGACATCTTGTGTGAGATTATGCTGCACCTGCTCTATTATATAATTATTGCGCATAACCTCAAGAAGTTGTTCACGCAACTGTGCATAAGGTTTGCGGAAATATTCCTCAACCTTCTCGCGTGAACCGAAATTGTTTATAAAAAATGCAAGACGCTTGTCAACCGATCCCTGTACCTGTCCTTCCGGAGCCTCGACAGTATCAATCTTTGCCTGATGCAGATACAACTTTTCCACAGCTATCCTCTCGGGAATAACGCAATACGGATCACCTGCCACAGATGTGCCCTCAGAGCGCATCTGAGCATACTGGTCTTCTATCTCAGAACGAAAAATCGGCTCGTCACCGACTATCCAGGCAACCTCGTCAACGACATTGCGCTTAACAGGAGCAGCAATGGCACAAAGTGCCATACAAGCCGCCGCAGGTATCATTACGTTTCTTATTTTCATATATCAGGTTCTTTTTTTATTCTTGTTTTCATTATCTGATGCGACCTCCTGCCTCATCTTTCTTTTTATAGGATCATACAGACCAGGCTTAAGTCTCCCCTCCTCTATACTTTTGGAGTACAACGAGGTCAAAAGTCTTATTCTATAGTCAGCCTTTTTCTCCCTCTCCATCATATCCGCAATGCGCCGGGAGGCATATTCATATGGCATGACACTTCCGGTAGGAAGATAATCGAACACATGCAGTATGTACGTAGAGCCTCCGTATGACGTCTCGAAGTCTCTGGCAGACCCCAGAAATGCATCTGCATCGTAAAACCTGTAAGGTATCTGCTCCGCCACATCCGCCCAGTCAAGCCANTCATCCTTGAAATATTCATATTGCGATGCCTGGCGCAGACCATACTTTTCAATATTGTCGATAGCGGAAGATGTCGGAGAAGACATCCATTTCCTTATGTCTCCCAAACGCTCTTCTGAATCCGCGACCTTGATATATATACCCTTGATGATAGGAGCGGAGAGCTTCATTTCCGATCCATGCTCGGCATAGTACATCTTTACGCTCTGCTCCGAAACAGCCGGAATCTCGCCTTGCTTCGATCGCAGATAGCGTTCGATTATCAGGTTGTTACGGTAATCTTCAGCCATGCGGTCTATCTTCTCAAGGTCTGCTATATTATCGGATGCAAGATCACTGAGCATCATTGTTCTTACCCAGCGCTCCACTATCGAATTAAAAAGGTCGAGACTGTCCTGTTCCGACAGACCGGAAGGAATTCTCGAAACCACTTCGCGCACTGTAAGTGCGGAATCTCCCACCTCCACAAGTATTTTCTCGGCTGAGACCTCCTCCCCTGCCGGAGAT
>NZ_CAJMXD010000052.1:0-11403 GCF_905219685.1 Barnesiella sp. CU968 | reverse complement strand
AACCCTCANAAAANTAGCCNNCNAANATCNGGACGGCTTTCTTTTTATGGCTTACCTGCTATCGCGGACGGTTGTACGATTGTGTCGGTGCCCGTAAAGGCCGTGTTCATCAAGGACACCATCGGGCAGACAAAGCTGACTATGGCTGAAATAAGCGAACTGAAGAAGGGTAAAGCCCTCCCGCCTAAACAGATTACCGACAAGAACGGCAAGACCTACAATGTGGTGTTGCAAGTGTCGGCCGACCGCAAGGGCGTCGAGTTTGTACCCGGCGGCGTGCGACGACAGGAGCAGAGCCAGCAGCAGGGAAACAGTCAGGGTCAGCAACAGTCCTCGTGGCTGACAAAGGACGGCAACATCAAGCCCATCACAAAATGGGCTGGCGTTCCTATGACGCCGCAACAGCAGGCTGACTACACTGCCGGCAAGGTTGTCGAAATGACAAACATGGTTGACAAGCAGGGGCAGAAATGCACCGTCTATCTCCAGTTCAATCCTGAAAAGCAACGTCCGACTACATCACTCAACGATCCCCGCGTCAAGGTCGCTGAAGAGTCAAAGACTCAGAAGGCGGTCAACAATGACGGACTGACGAATGAGGCGACCAAGCATGTTGCCGAACCGCTCCAGAAATACCAGACCGCGCCGAAAGACGAGAATCAGGCGAAACAGCAGCGCAAGCCCAAAGGCCCGAAGCTGTAACCAAAATCCGCTGAAATGACATCAGGGAGGTCCGGAACTCCCGATGTTGTTGCCGCAAAACCACTATCTCCAAAATTATCCACCCGATAAAATTCATAAATATGAAACAGAAAAATCTTATAACAGTCGTGACCGACCATGAACTCACGGCTGACACCATCGCCAGAGCAATCGGCGCAAACGAAAAACACGAAGGCTACTACCTCGGCAACGGCTACGCCGTGACATGGACAAACGGCGGGGTCATAGAGGCGACCTTCTCCCCGTCAGAGAATTTCGTGCTCTCCACGACAATGAACAGCCGACAGGTGTATGCCCACAACTTCAAGTTCGCCATGCGCGACTATGATGAGCTGGTTGGCTACAAGAAAACCGAGCAGGACAGGAAACAGCTCGCCACAATCAAGGCTCTCTGGGGAATGAGCCACACGGTCGTCAACGCAATGTCACCAGAGAAATACGGCGATTTCGACTTTCTCAACCTCTACTATTTCATCGCCGTTCCGGTGGCAGTGCGCAGGGCATGGCTCCCCATTCTCACAAAGGGGGCAATCCGTCACGGAGTAATCCACGGGCCGCAGAACCGCAGGGAATACGAGGAATGGCTCGACAATGAGATCTACAACCGTCTGGTGGAGAAGTCGAAAGAAAATGTGGAACTCAAAGGCGCCTGCATCATGGAGGAAATGCCCGTGGAAGTGTCAACCGCCGATGCCGAAAGAATCGGTGTTGAACCGCCCGAAGTCGGCACTATCCTCACGATGGACAAAAATGCCATGCGCATAACCGACTGCCAGCCGCTTCTCAATATGCCGCTGATGCTCCTTAAAGCCGCGGTTGAGCTGGACTTCGACCACATGAAGACCATGCAGACCGCCTACACACTGTACGCGAAGAAACTTATATCCTATCCGTTCACGGTGCAGAACACCATTCCTTTCGGCGTGTGGAAACTGATGCTCCGAAACAAGAAAAATCTTCGCTACAACAGCAAGTGGGGCAAGGAGGCCAGACGGATCCGTATGCCGCGCCGCCACAACTTCCGCAACTTCCGCGATGGAGAATGTATCTACAACGGCTTCGGTATTGTAACCACCGGGCTACACCCCACCGACCTCAGCCGCGACGAGGAAAAACTCTACAACCTTATTGTTAAAAGCGTGATTGACGCTTTCGCATAACCGACACACAAGCCCTGAACCGCTTGATCCATACACAAATTAACACCATTTATCCCGCCCGATTCCGATTTATTTGTTAACTTTGCACTCAATTCAACGTCATAATGTTTTTGTTTCAAATTTATGACTTGGATTTAGTGGTTGGACATCGGGAGGGATACCCGGTGTCCTTTTCTTATATCCCATTGAAAGACACATAGGACGCCGGCAAACCACTATTCCAAGAACCCGATGAAACAAAATGTTGAATTACGGGAGATGGACGGCTACCGCGTCTATCTTCTGGGTCATCTGCGTGACCATTATTTTCCCCAGTACACCAATAAGAAATTTGTAGATGCCCGTGTTGACGAGGCATACGACACGTTTGTAACCCTGCGCCTTGAAGGTCATGACCCGGTTATGGCACAGGAAATGGCTATGCGCACACTCCTTGCCGGACTGTATGTGTCCCGCTATGACATTGTTTACAGCGTCATAGAGGAAAGCCTGTGGACACGGCTGCCTGAAGAATACTGGCCCGATTTCGCCGTGCATCTGCTCACAAAGAAAAGCGTGCATGACATTCTTGACCGCTATGAGGTCAACGGCGATTTCCTTGACCGCGAAACACACCAGCCGATGCTGACCGAACTGCTGGGAGAAATATCCGAAATACTTGACGGATATGAGTTATAACCGGCTCCAGACCATGCGCGACAACATCAATGCCATAAGGCTTGCCCTGCGCCTTGATGTTGAACATCGCAACGCGGAAAATGCGCTTGAAAGGGAGATACTGCGCAAGTATGCCGGATTCGGCGGGCTGAAATGTATCTTGCAGGACGCCAACGAACTTGCCGATGCCGCCAAGTGGAGCAAGAGCGACATTGAGCTGTTTGCGCCTACGGTTGAACTGCGCCGTCTTATTCACGACTATTCAAAGGACGACCGGGAGTTTGCCGCATACATGGACTCGCTGAAAGCGTCCGTATTGACGGCGTTCTATACTCCTGCACCTATCATTGATGCGCTTGCCACTTCACTGCGTGAAAGAGGTGTTAAGATTAAAAAGTTCCTTGAACCGTCTGCCGGGCAAGGTGCTTTCATCGACTCTTTTCTTAAAAATGAGAACTATCCGGGCACGGAGGCACTCGCCTTTGAGAAAGATTTGCTGACAGGCAAGATTCTATCTGCCCTGCACCCATCTATCTCCACCGAGATAAAAGGATTCGAGAAAATTGACCCTGATTTTGAGGGATACTTTGATGTGGCTGCATCAAATATTCCTTTCGGTGACTTTGCGGTCGCCGATCCTCGATATGCCACAAGCAAGGAGATTGCCTACCGTCAGTCAACAAAGGCTATCCACAATTATTTCTTTCTCAAAGCACTGGACTCGGTGCACGAGGGAGGTATTGTGGCCTTTATCACATCGCAGGGTGTGATGAACGCCGCCAGCCCCTTCGTGCGCATTGAGCTTATGAAACGCTCTGACCTTGTGGGAGCGGTACGATTGCCAAACAACACTTTCTCCGATAACGCCGGAACGGATACAGGCTCAGACTTGATTATCCTGCAAAAGCATACGGGTAAGAAAGGAATGTCGGCTGATGAGGAATTTTTCATCCAGTCAATCGTTGACCGTGATACAAAAGCACCGACAAACAAATATTTTGCGGCATATCCGCAGAATATCATCTGCACCGAGGCGAAAATTGGCACTGACCCATACGGCAAACCGGCTATCATCTACAAACATGAGGGCGGTGTCTATGGTATAGCAAGAGATTTGCGTGATGCGTTGGAAGATTCTTTGCGTCTGCGTCTGAACCTTGAATTGTATAACAACCAAGGCATAAAGCCGCCTACGCCAGACCCTGTAAAACCGATACCTGCGCCCAAGCCCAAAGTAACAAAGGTTACTGAAACTCCGTTGATGACGCAATACAAGGAGATGAAGAAACGACACCCGGACGCGATATTGATATTCCGTGTGGGCGACTTCTATGAGATGATGGGCGAAGATGCCGTGAAAGCGTCGGAGATACTGAATATAACACTGACCCGACGACGCAACGGCAAAGCAGGGAGCATCGAACTTGCCGGTTTTCCGCATCATGCCCTCGACACTTATCTCCCCATGCTCGTAAGAGCCGGGCAAAGTGTGGCTATCTGTGAGCAACTTGAAGATCCAAAGCAGAAACAAAAGAAGGAATACAAGCCTACGGAGATTATAACGCCGCCACCGACGGTTGAACCAAAGCCGGCTCCTGAACCTGTTGAACCACCAACACCGGAAGTCAAGCCGCAACCGCAGGAGATTGAAACCGAAGGTGGGCCCGACTATAACGATAATCCCGACCCGCGTCTGTTCGCCTATAATCTTTTCGGAGAGTTAGAACCATTGCAGAAACCGAAGCGTCAGCCACGACAGCCAAGGACCGAGGAAGATAAGCCGAAACCCACACCGAAAATTGAAATTTCAGATGCTACCGCCAAGAAATTCCGCCCGCTATCTGAAAAGGAGTTGGAATTTTACGGTTCTCTGAACTGGGAGGACAATCCGCCCATCAACGGCTTCTACGAAACGATGATGAGCATAGCCCACCGTCAGATGGCGGAAATGGAAGCTGAACGACAGGCAGCGGAAGCTACCAAGAAAAAGATAATCACGGAGAATGGCACTGTCATCGAAAAGACCGAGGGCTATTTTGTTCCACAGCCAAGAGTGGCAAAAGTTGAAAAGCCGGAAACCGTCGAGCGTGATATGTCGCCCCGCAAGTTTTCCGAGGATATTCAGTATTTCCACCAGAACGGCTCAATGGTCGTGGATAACGGTCAGGTCGGCTTTCTTTCGGAGGTTCGCAAGAATGGTGCGATATTCACTCCACTCCCAATCAAACCGGAGCAGGAGAAACGCGCCATGCTCTATATTACCCTGTCGGAAACATATCAGCAACTCTATCATTACGAGGCTGAAACGCATGAGGAAAATGCTGATATGCGTGAACACCTCAACGAGTATTATGATGAGTTTGTGGACAGATACGGCAACCTCAACGAAAAGCAGAACGCCAAGTTTATCCTTATGGACGCCAACGGCCGTGACGCACTCGCATTGGAGCGTGGTGAAAACGGGCATTTTGTCAAGGCTGATATATTCGACCACCCGGTATCCTTCGCCGTTGACGAAGTTACTTCTGTCGATACACCTATGGAGGCGTTATCAGCGTCGCTTAATAAATATGGAGAGGTAAACCTCGAATATATGGGCAGTCTTGTCGATATGGAGCAGGACGCGATGATTGACAGCCTCGTCGGACACATTTTCTATAATNCGTTGGTTGCGAACTATGAAATAGCCGACCGCTTCATCGCCGGAAACGTGGTGCAGAAAGCCGAGGAGGTCAAGGCGTGGATTGACCGCGAGGAAGAACGTATCAAGGATTTTCCCGGTTTTGACGGCGTTGAGCCGTTCATCGACTTGTCAAAGGAGTCTTTGAGAGCGTTGGAGGAAGCGACACCGCGCCGCATTACATTTGATGAACTGGACTTTAATTTCGGAGAGCGATGGATACCGACAGGGATATACTCCGCATATATGAGCAACCTCTACGGTACTGATGTGAAAATAGCATATACGCCCTCTATGGACGAATATTCCTGCACTGCCCAACACAAGAACATGAAGATATGGGAGGAGTATTGCGTCCGTGGACACTATCGTACCTATGACGGCATGAACTTGTTGAAACACGCCCTGCACAACACTGTGCCGGAAATCAAGAAGTGTATCGGTCAGGATGAGAACGGACACGACATAAAAGTGCCTGACGCCGAGGCTATACAACTCGCCAACTCCAAGATTGATGAGATCCGCAATGGCTTTACCGATTGGCTGGAGGCTCAGTCGCCGGAGTTCAAGGAGCAGCTTGTGGATATGTATAACCGCAAGTTCAACTGTTTCGTGCGTCCGCATTATGACGGGTCACACCAGACATTCCCCGACATCAACATGAAACTGTTGGGAGAGCGTTGCAATGTCAAGTCAATATACCAGTCGCAGAAGGACTGCGTTTGGATGCTCAAGCAGAACGGCGGCGGAATATGCGACCACGAGGTGGGAACCGGTAAGACGCTGATAATGTGCATGGCAGCGCATGAGATGAAGCGATTGGGATTGGCACACAAGCCTATGATTATCGGACTGAAAGCCAATGTTGCCGATATTGCCATGACCTATCAGGCGGCATATCCCAACGCCCGTATCCTGTTCGCCGATGCCAAGAGTTTTGAGGCGAAAAACCGCGTCAATTTCTTCAACCAAATAAAGAACAATGACTATGACTGCGTGATTATGTCGCACGACCAGTTCGGCAAAATCCCTCAGTCGCCGGAAATTCAGCAGGAGATCCTTCAGGCTGAACTTGACTCGGTGGAGGAAAACCTCGAAGTTGTCAAGCAGCAGGGGAAGGACGTTTCACGCGGTATGCTCAAAGGTCTTATCAAGCGCAAGGAGAACCTGACCGCCAAACTTGAAACGCTCCAATATCAGATGGAGCAGAACAAGGACAGCATCGTTGATTTCAAGCAAATGGGTATAGACCACATTTTCGTTGACGAAAGCCATCAGTTCAAAAATCTGATGTTCAACACCCGCCATGACCGTGTTGCAGGACTCGGCAATTCGGAAGGCTCCCAACGTGCGCTCAATCTTCTCTATGCCATACGCACCATTCAGGAACGGACAGGCAAAGACCTCGGCGCGACATTCTTGTCGGGTACTACAATCTCCAACTCCCTCACAGAGTTGTATTTGTTGTTCAAGTATCTGCGTCCGAAAGAACTTGAAAGACAGGACATCCGGTGTTTTGACGCATGGGCGGCGATATTCGCAAAGAAAACAACCGACTATGAGTTTAACGTAACGAACAGTATCGTGGCAAAGGAGCGTTTCCGCTACTTTATCAAAGTGCCGGAGCTGGCGGCTTTCTACAATGAGATAACCGATTATAAGACGGCAGAGGATGTTGGTGTTGACCGTCCGGCAAAGAATGAGATACTGCACAACATTCCGCCTACACCACAGCAGGAGGACTTTATCCAGAAGCTGATGGAGTTCGCAAAGAGCGGCGACGCCACAATATTGGGGCGTGAACCGTTGTCGGAAACCGAGGAAAAGGCAAAGATGCTCATCGCCACGGACTATGCCCGTAAAATGGCACTGGATATGCGCATGATTTCTCCGGCATACGAAGATGATCCGAACAACAAGGCTTCACACTGCGCCAAGATGATTGCTGAATACTATCACAAGTATGACGCTCAACGTGGCACACAGTTTGTTTTCAGTGACCTCGGCACTTACAAGCCCGGAGAGTGGAATGTCTATTCCGAGATTAAGCGAAAGTTGATTGAGGATTATGGTATTCCGGCGCATGAGATACGGTTTATCCAAGAGTGTAAGACTGAGCGGTCACGCAAGGCAGTCATTCAGGCTATGAATGACGGCGATGTGCGTGTGCTTTTCGGCTCAACTTCGATGTTGGGTACTGGAGTAAACGCCCAGAAAAGAGCGGTTTGCATCCATCATTTGGATACACCGTGGCGACCGTCAGACCTCACACAACGCGATGGNAGAGCCATTCGAGCAGGTAATGAGATAGCCAAGTTATATGCTGATAATNAGGTTGATGTGATTATCTATGCGGTTGAAAAGTCGCTTGACTCATACAAGTTCAACCTTCTTCACTGCAAGGCTACTTTCATCGCCCAGCTCAAAAGCGGTGCTTTGGGAGCGCGAACTATCGACGAGGGTTCTATGGACGAGAAGAACGGCATGAATTTCTCAGAGTACATGGCGATACTCTCCGGCAACACCGACCTGCTCGACAAGGCAAAACTTGAAAAGCGGATAGCGGCGTTGGAGAGTGAACGTAAGTCGTTCAACAAAGGACGTGGCGACAGCGAGTTCAAACTCCAAACCATTACCCATGACATCGCCAACAACGAGGCGGCGATCGAGCGCATGAAAGCGGATTGGGAGCGTTATGACAAGGTTGTGCAACGTGACAAGGAGGGCAACCCTGTCAACAATCTCACGATTGACACCTGCAATCTTTTCGATGAGAAAAACATGGGTATCCACCTGCAAGGACTGGCACAGCGCACCGACACCCACGGTCAGTATCAGCGTATCGGCGAGGTTTACGGCTTCCCGATCAGCATTATCTCCGAAAGAGTGGTGTCTGACGGTATTGAGAAAGTGCAGAACCGTTTTGTTGTCGAAGGCAATTACAAATACAAGTACAACAACGGTCAGTTGGCAATGGCTGACACCCATGCCGCCTGCATGAACTTCGTCAACGCTTTGGAGAAAATCCCCGGCATAATCGCCCAGTACGAGGAACGCACCGCCAAGCTCAAAGCTGATGTTCCAATCCTCGAAAGCATCATGGCAAAGACATGGGGCAAGGAGGACGAGCTGAAGCAACTCAAATCAGAACTTGCCGCCCTCGACCGCAAAATCGCCGCCGAGTTAGCACCTAAACATGACGAAAAGGACGGCGAGGAAGTCAAGCCCGACACCCAACAGCAATCCGTCAAAGTTGTTGAACCTCCCGGTCAAGCAACCGACAATAAAAAGTCAATGGTGGCAGAGCCAATAGAGATTTATCGTCCGCCAATTACACCAAACAGGCCGTCATTCCGACCTTTCGGAACATAACCAAGTCAGGCACCGAGTATCACTACTTGATGCCTGACTTGATTTTAATATCTGCTTTGTATTATGACAATAATATATAAATCGGACAAACAACTTATTAAAATGGACAAAGTCCAACAAACTTCCAATTTCTAATATTATTCGTCCAGTTATTCAATCCATTAAACAAACATTGATATTACTTTTGCGATGTATTTATAAACCTAAATTTTTAACCAATGAAGACAGAATGTTTGAAGAAAATCCTCTTCGTGATTTTCGCTACAGTGCTTTCAGTTGGATTCATTGCGTGCCAAAATCAGATTGAGGATGTGCAGCCGATAGAATCCAACCAACCAGAAGTCGGGCTATTTAGCCGTTCTACATCGGAACTCCCCTTCCTTCAAGGAGCAGACCTTTCGTATATCAATGAACTTCAAGATGGAGGAGTCAAGTATTACGATAATGGCAACGAAGTTGACCCTTATCGCATGCTCAAAGAATATGGAGGCAACCTTGTTCGTCTCCGTCTTTGGCATAATCCCACAACATGGACTCAGTATTCCACTTTATCCGATGTGAAACGGAGTATTGGAAGAGCAAAGGCCGCTGGGTTAAACGTCCTTTTGGACTTTCATTATTCAGATTCATGGACAGATCCGGAGAAAAATCTTGTTCCAGAAGCTTGGCGACCAGTAGTGAAATATTCTGATATACTTGCCGATTCCGTGTACAATTACACATATCAGACCTTGACACACCTAATGAACACAAATCTTTTACCTGAATTGGTTCAAATAGGTAATGAGACTAACAAATCAATCATGGTCGCAGATAATGCTGACCTTGAACCTACAAATTTTGTTAGAAATACAAAATTATTTAATGCGGGCCTTCAAGCCGTTGCTGATTTCAATTCTGATAATAGAAAGAATATACAGACGATACTTCACGTTGCCATGAACCCCAATGATGCGATGTATTGGGTATCGAACCATAAGAAATACGGACTAAAATCATTCGACTTGCTCGGAGTTTCGTATTATCCTCAGTGGCAAGATTATACGCCGGAACAACTTGGAGAGTTTGCCGCTCGCCTCTACTCTACATATGGAGTTCGACTTTTTGTAGCAGAAACCGGTCATATATGGACGCGAGCATGGAACGATGACAATATTAATCTCATGAGTAAGATGTGTATGGGTTATCCAGAAACACCTTGTCCACAGCTTCAAAAAGATTTCCTTATTGAAGTAAAAGAGGCTCTTATAGCTAATGGTGGAGCTGGATTCAGCGCATGGGAACCTTTCTGGGTATCCGCAAATAATCAAACACTTTGGGGCGTTGGTTCCAATTGGGAAAACGTCGCATTTTTTGACTTCAATAATAATCTCCTGAAACATGGTGGTATGGAAGCTTATGGAGATTACAATGTGAAAGTAACTTTTGAAGTTAATATGTGGGAAGCCGGAAGCGATAAAAAAGGCTATATAACAGGAGACTTTACCGATGATGGCTTTGGAAATTGGCAAATAATACCAATGAAACAAGCAGAAGAGGGTTCTTCAACATATTATTTTGATACCTACTTGTGCCGGAACCAGAGCGGACGCTATTATTTCCTTTCTGACTCGACTTGGACAAGCCAAGAATATATCAATGGTTGGCAACAAGATCGGACATATAATATCTCGACATCTGATACTTGGATGAAAATAGCCAAGAAATTCGGAGAAGAGTAATCTCCACAATATACAACCGCTACCATTATCTGATAATAAGATGATGGTAGCGGTTATTAATTCAATAGAAAGTCCGATTTGTTGTATTGATTGTCCAAAATGTTGTCTTAAAGATGAGACATTTAATCCGCTACATCCCTTAAAATTAGTAACTTTGCAATTGGATTTAATACCACCAGTAAATATGAGAACAGAAGCATTGGAAAAAAGGTTGCTAAAAATAATTTGCATCATCCTTGCTATGATTGGACCATGGAAAGCATTCTCAGCACCTCAGTTGCCAGAGCCGGAATTTTCATGGAAAAATGTAGCTGTTGATGGTAAGAAGACAGCTGTGTTTTGTATCTTCCGGGATAGTAGAGGAATTATGTGGCTTGGAACGAACAGTGGTTTGTATTTTTATGACGGTATCACGACACATCCTGTTGGAGAAACTGAGATTTTCGGGACCCAAGTTTATTCTATTGTAGAAAAGGATAATCGACTTTTTATAGGAAGCAACAATGGATTATTGACATATGATTATGCCTCGGGGCAAGTAATCGAATCTGACATTGATTCACCAAAAGAAATCAGATCTTTACTATTGATCGATGATGATATTTGGGTCGGGGGTCTAAATGGCATATATAAATTTAATCTAAACAGTAATATTATAACTGATTATTCCAAAGGGTTGCCGCATAAGTCGGTTTACTCTATCATGCGTGACAGCAGAGGCATATTATACGTTGGCACATATAATGGTTTAGCTCGTTGGGATATTAATGCTGAAATGTTTCGACCGTTGAAGGTCAAAGCTGATGACTTTGAACTTTCCTCCCGTTTATTTGCAAATTGCTTATTGGAATCTCAAGATAAGGAACATATTTATATTGGCGGAGAAGGGTCTTTGTACATGTACACCCCTGCAAATGATAACTGGGAAAAGATAGCACTTATTGGAAATAACAATATTAAAAGCCTGTATAATGGCGGCAATGGCCATATACTAATAGGCACTGACGATGGAGTACACTAGTGTCTCTTAAAAAGTGTTAATCAAATTCGAGGTCAAGAGTTGGATGGCAATTTGCTATTTGTGCTGGCT
>NZ_CAJMXD010000051.1:0-11432 GCF_905219685.1 Barnesiella sp. CU968 | reverse complement strand
GTCCCGGAGCCGGCAGACATGGGGGAGAGGTGGTCTTTCAAGGCACGCCGTCACAGCTTCTCGCTGCAAACACCCTTACGTCGTCGTATTTAAATGGCGACAAGGAGATTAAGGTGCCGGAAAAAAGACGTGAAGGTAATGGAAAATATCTTCGTATCAATGGTGCTTCCGGACACAACCTTAAACATGTTGATCTGAATCTTCCATTAGGTAAGTTTATATGTGTCACAGGGGTGAGTGGCAGTGGCAAATCTTCACTGATAAACGGCACGCTGCATCCTCTGTTGAGCAAGAAGTTTTATCGTTCTATCGAGGAACCACTTTCATATGAATCAGTTGAAGGCATAGAGAACATAGACAAAGTCGTAACTGTGGATCAATCACCCTTAGGAAGGTCACCACGTTCTAATCCTGCTACTTACACAGGAGTGTTTTCCGACATAAGAAAACTATTTGTGGAATTGCCAGATTCCAAATTGCGCGGCTATAAACCTGGAAGGTTTTCATTTAATGTGTCAGGAGGCAGATGTGAGACATGCAAGGGTAATGGATACAGAACTATAGAGATGAATTTTTTGCCGGATGTTCTTGTGCCTTGTGAGGAATGTCATGGTAAAAGATATAACCGTGAGACACTTGAAGTGAGATATAAGGGGAAATCAATATCTGATGTTCTTGAAATGACTGTTAATCAAGCAGTTGATTTCTTTGAGAATGTTCCTGTAATTCTGAAAAAGATTAAGGTTCTTCAAGACATCGGATTGGGATATATAAAACTCGGGCAGCCTTCAAGCACCCTTAGCGGCGGCGAGAATCAGCGTGTCAAGCTTGCAACGGAACTTGCCAAAAAAGATACAGGTAAGACTCTCTTCATTCTCGATGAGCCAACAACAGGACTTCATTTTGAGGACATACGGGTTTTGATGAAAGTAATCAATAAGCTTGTTGACAAAGGCAACACAATGGTTGTAATAGAGCATAATCTTGATGTTGTCAAATGTGCAGACTGGATAATTGATTTAGGTCCGGGAGGCGGTCGTGAAGGAGGCTACATAATGGCAGAAGGAACTCCTGAGGATTTTATAAAGTCAGATACACCAACATCAGCTTTCTTAAAGCAGGAACTACAATAATAACGAATAAGATAAATTATTCAGATATTTTGCTCATAATCGCTATTATGTTAAATAGGTAATAGATAATGGTCAAATTGCATACGTCAGGTCGACCAAGCAGGCATGATTTCAAAAGATTTTGTCATATCGAAAAAAAGTATTAACTTTGCAAGCCATTTGACGGGATCGCGACCTGTCAAGAATTTTTTTAACAAATTAACTGCAGTATTTAAAGAAATGAAAAAAGACATTCATCCCAAAGAATACCGCGAGGTGGTATTTAAAGATATGTCAAACGACGAGACATTCATCACCCGTTCTACGGTTGCGTCTCGTGAGACTATCGAAATCGACGGCAAAGAGTATCCTCTTGTAAAACTTGAGATCACAAGCTCTTCTCACCCTTTCTTCACAGGAAAGCAGAAGCTCGTCGACACAGCTGGACGTGTGGACAAATTCCGCAGCCGCTACGGCAACCGCTCAAAGAAATAATCACTTCGCGAACGGTAAAAATAAAAGGAGTTCCAAAGGAACTCCTTTTATTTTTACATTATTTGACATCATGCGCAAAGTCTCTAACGGATATCCTTGCGAAAAACAAGAAGAGGCGCAGGAGGAGTCGATTCGGAATATTTGGATATCTTACTCCGCGTATTATCTGTCATGCACACATTACCATTGCTGTCTCTATGAAACAGGTATGAGTTGCCTCCGGTAATATAGATTGCATCTACCACTCCGTATTCCCTCATGGCATCTGCAAAGTCATACATAGTTTCCTTATGTCTTGTCACAATATAATAAAGAGTTCCATCTGCCATGCGCCCTATCGCCGCACGCTCGACTTTCCCATGCAGAAGAAAGTCAGAAGGGAGTGTGCCGTCACTTAGCAGTACATATTGGCGGAAAAACGAACCACCGGATCCGATGACATAATCTGCCACGCAGTCAGACTCCGATACTCCAGTAACAGGCTTCCCGTCTTTCGACAAAGCCACATACCCTAATCTATCAGTTCCGTTTTTACTTTTAATTCTTTCTCCATCCAGAACCATAGTTCCGATAACGCTCCCGTCTGGATGATAATCGGCAGACCTCATGAAAAGCACCAGCGAATTGTCAGTGGTATCAGGCATCTGTGTTTCCAACGAGGCTCGTAATCCGTCAAGAGTGAAGAAATCCATAGCTACGCCAAGAATACTGTCAGACGAATGTGTCGTTCCCGTAGCGGATGCCTTGTACCCGCTCTTCAGTTGTTCGATATTCTCCTTGTCTGATACGCTTACAGGGAGCCTTCCGGAATCAGTCCTGTTAAAAACATACAGCAGGACTGCACCGGCTAAAGCGATGAGGAGAATAATCACCACACTCCATAACACGGGCGTAGACTTTCCATGTGGTGTGCCGGACATGCCGTGTCGCGGATTTGCGGAAGATCCGTTGTCACGCTCGATCACGATTACCGGAATATCTGTCGGTCTTGAATCGAATCGCTCTTCTTCATTCACATTGACTGTGTTGTCCTCATTCCTCATAACTCGTCATTTCATTTTTCAACTTCAGAAGACTATCTCTACCCAGTCTCGCCATTTTGAGCGAAGGCACCTTGTCTGAGACTGTATGCCCCCCGAACCGGATGGTTCTTTCTGTAATATTAATCACCCGAATATGTTTCTTGTTTACAATAAGGCTACGTCCCACCCGTGAGAAACATCTGTTTTCCAATCGAGTGAGATAATCCTCAAAATAATGCAATTGAAATGTCATCTTATGTGTAGAGCCGCTTGCAAGCATGATGTCACAATAATTGCCATCGGCTAATATATAGACGATCTCGTCGGCAGCTATCCGCACAAGTTCTGAAGATGTGGCGATCTTTAACCATTCCATAAGCAAAAGGCTGTAAAAAAACGAGAAGCTGTTTATGATGAAGAGTTGACATGACAAACAGCTTCTCTATATTAACGTAAATTGCCACCGACTTATTGAAGTGGTTTAGAGGCTTATTTGAATAATTCTATAGAGACGTGCGGTAGTGGAACCGTTTCTTACATATAATTCAAACACTCTCCTATTGTTTTATTCTAAGTGAGGCATACATCGTTGCTGCCAAAGCTGCGAACAGAAGAATCGCACCTAAAAGCAGTGCATACGTATCGAGACAGAGCATTATGTAACATCCGAGATACATGCCTGTCAATATGACGCATATCGCCATCCCTGTTTTTTTTGACGAAAGAATCCTCCACATATATCCGGATATCAGGACAACTGTCATGACGGAGGCAGCCAGATAAGCATATCCGAATGCAATATGCTCTGAAAATGCAAGAAGAAGGCAATAAAACAATACAAGTGCGGCACCTATGAGGAAATAGTTGAAGAGTGGTATCGGATGTTTCATCATTATCTCGATGAACAAGACTGAGACAAATGTAAGAAGTATGATGATAAAAGAATACTTCAATGACCGGGACACTTTCTGATATGAACTTACACCGACAAGAAAGTCTACTCGCGCAACCCATGTGTTGTTTCTGTCACCATATCTGCTGCTGGAATTCTGCCAGCAAGCAGAGAAGTTTTTCCCCTCTATGAGCCTTGTATTCGGTATGTCTGACCCTCCGAATGATGGATTGTCAGCATATCCTGTGATGCATATCTCGGATTCCTTACTCCTCTGTCCAACACAAATGCCTCCGCTGCCACGGCTGTAGAATGATGTTTCAAACTTGACAGCATCGGTAAGATCAGCAGTGTCTATCATAGCGAACAGATGATCAGAAGATTTTGACCATTTGTATGGTTTGCCGTTTATAACCACGTCTTTAAGCCCTGTAATAGTCTTCGGGTTCACGTATACTTTCAGTTTAACGCTGTCGTCAGTCGCCTTGACCTTACCTGTCTTGAAGTTGCCTGACATATTTACCTCAGCATCAAAAACGCAGACCTCATAGATATTTCTGTGAAGCAGCCTACTTTCCACATTTATGTCGCATTTATAAGATTCCGGACACAACGGTGATGAGACTCCTGTACCATCTAAAATTTCCGGTCCTGAAACAGACAGTACACTTCCCCACTCTTCATGGATTGACTGAGACACATCGGTAAGCCGAGATTCCCGTTCTTCTGAGATTATACATACGATAAGCGCACCAATCATTAGTACAAAACATTGCAACCCCATCAGGAAAACCTTCTTGCCATATGAAACTCTTTTACGGAACGGTTGTGGTGCAGGTATGGGGACTATATTATTTTCCATTGTTCTTATATTATTTGAATGAATAGTCTGTCAACGTGATTCATAACTTCTTAAAAAGAAGCTCGTTGTTTTCCACCTTAAGTCTTAGTGAAAGAAACATGGACAGACTCAAGAGTACAAATATCGAGAGACTTCCTATAAGCAATGCCAATGATCCTATATATACTAATGTCAGTACCAACCCATATTCCAGCGCGAGCACAACAGACACAAGCCCTGAGAATCCTCGATTCCCCGTTATACACTTGCAATACCAGGTGATGAGCGTTACTGTCATCGTCACAACCGTAGCATATGCCAGCCAGAACGGCATCTTTTCCGCCATTGCAAGCAACAGCAGATAAAATATGCACAAAGCACATGCCGTCAGTCCATATTGAAGATAATTCAGACACCTTCGGTATGCAATTTCCATGACAATTAGTGTCATCATTGTCACAAATATCAGTGCGAAGCAGAAATCAATGGAATCTGTCAAAAGAATATAAACCTCTTTTTTCAGAAGAAATTCCTCCTTTCTGCCTAATGCAAGGGCGTCAAAGCCACATGCCACGATTGTCATAAACAATGACAAACCTGTCACAAACAAGACTCTTACACAAAGCCACTGTTTTGTAAACACCGGTTTACGATAAATTTCCATATTCTCTTCCATATTCATAATTATAGCATTTAACATGCGGTAAAATTATGTAATCGGATATAGCTCCGCAAATTGTCGGAAGTCCATTGTATAGACTCCCCTGTTTTATGTATAAGACAGATATAAATGACAATCGCCCCGGCTTAATGCCGGGGCGATTGTCATTTATATCTGGAAGTTCCTTAATTCACAACTGTCAAGCTGTTATTTTACTTCATTTATAAGTTTTGCAAGCGTATCAAAGAATGCGGGATTCTCTCCTACCGTTATATTGGCAATCTTTCCTTCCGGATTGACAATAATTTTTGTCGGGAAACCCTGGACTGCATAGTCTGAAAGAATTGTCGTGCCTTCCGGATTGTATACGTTGACCCACGGAAGCTTATATTTCTCCACACCTTTACGCCAATTTGCCTCGGGCTCGTTGCAATCAACACCAAGAATCTCAAGCTCCGGCTTGTATTGTTCATAAGCGTCCTTGAGTTTCGGAAATCCCTTGATGCACCAGCCGCACCAGCTGCCCCAGAAATCTATGATCACCCATTTCCCTCGGAAATCAGACAGCTTGACATCTTTCCCTTCCAGATTCTTCAGTGTGAAATCAGGTGCCTCGTAATTGCCATTCTGCATCTCTTTCATCTTTTTGTCAGCCTCAATGGACTTCTCCACATATGTTTTCTGGCTTTCAACCAAAGGATAAAGCGCGGAATTCTTCAAGGATGGGTCAACCGATTCAAAGATTGTCATGAAATCTTCCCCATCAAGATTCAAAAGAGCGAACAAAGATGCCGGATCAGCAGGCTTTGATGCCGCGTAGTCTTTAAACAACGAATTGTATGCATTCATGGCATTCTGCATTGCAGCCTCATCACGCGGTTCAGTCTGCGCTGCTGTCTGATATTGCTTGAGTATTTCGCCGGATTTCTGACGCAGCTCTGTTATGCCGTCCATCAGAGCAGAACCTGTGACAATATAATCGAGCGGAGATTCGGAAGATATTATCACCGCGAGGTTCTCTCCCGGAGAAGTATAAATGTTGACCGCATCTCGTCCGCCGAATCTTATTCTGTAATTGGCAGGTCCTGACGCATCAACATCAAACTTCATGATTCCCGCCACAGATTTGAGCGTGTCGATTGCCGGCATCGGTCTTTCCGCACGCGGACGCACCATGTCTGAAATCAACATATGCTCCACCGTATATACGGAATCCGCTTTACCCTCTGGAAACTTTACAGTCACATCTGCCGATGCTGACATCGGAGCAACAATAGCGGCGGCTGCCGCAATAATCAATTTCTTCATATCCTAAAAATTTTCAAATTTTCTTTTTTCTATTATAAGTCCGATTCAGTCTTTGCCGGACCGGAGTCTCTTGTTCAACATATTAGTAAACTCATAATTCTTTAGTCCCCACTTGGGCATAACCACTTTTTCAGGGGGAGAACTTGCCAGAAATCTCTCGATAGCGATATTCTGCGGCACTAAATTAATGATTTTTATGCATAAATCAATATAATTTTCAACTTCAAAAGGGCTGACCTCCACTTTCCCGTCATTTATAAGCTCTTCAAGACTTGTATTTCGCAAGACCTGAAGGTGATGTAACTTTATTGACTCGATCGGCAATGCCACTGCCCTCTTTACTGTCTGAAGAATCATTTCTTCGTTTTCTCCTGGCAAACCGGCTATGAGGTGCAGCCCCACGGAGATCCCCTTCCGGCTGAGTCGCGATACAGCATCCTCCACATCATGCCAGCTATGCCCTCTGTTGATAAGCGCGAGTGTTGAATCATGGCTTGACTCCGCACCCAGTTCAACAATAACCGGCATTTCTTCGTTAAGCCTCGCAAGCATATCGACAACCTTGTCCGGCAATGTGTCGGGGCGTGTGCCGATAATCAGCCCTACAATTCCTTCAACGCCCATCGCTTCTCTATACATTGCTTCAAGTTCATCGACAGACCTTCCGAAGGTATTGCTGAATGATTGAAAATAGGCAAGATATTTCATCTTAGGGTATTTCCCGGCAAAAAAATCTTTTCCTGCATTAAGTTGCGAGGCAATATCCTTATGTCTGAAGCAATACCCGGGGGTGAATGAAGAGTTATCGCAATATATGCATCCCCCTGTGCCGATTGTGCCATCGCGGTTGGGACAGGAGAAGCCGGCGTTGACAGAAATTTTCTGCACTTTTTCTCCCGGAAATTTCCGCTGCATATATGTCGAGAAGTCTGTATAATACATTTACTAAAAGCGTGTTTACTTTCAACTTTTATATAAGGGTGTTTTATAAACCGGGGGCGGTTTCAGTCTATGCGGCTTCTCATCAGATCCGCCACCGTAAGCAATGCCATGGCTTCGACTACCGGCACCGCCCGTACAGCAACACAGGGATCGTGTCTCCCTTTCGGCTCAATCACGACATCATTGCCGCTTGCATCAATCGATACAACCTGCTTCATCAGCGTAGGCGTCGGTTTGAAATATACCTTGAAATTGACAGGCATCCCGTTGGATATGCCACCCTGTATGCCTCCGGAGTGGTTACTGCGGAAACATACCTTGTTCAGTTCCTTGTTCAGATACGGAGTGTCGAGACACTCGCTGCCTTTCATTCCGGAAGCCCTGAAGCCGTCTCCATACTCGAAAGCCTTGGCGGCATTGATTGTCATCATTGCCGAGGCAAGACGTGCCGACAGTTTGTCGAATACCGGCTCCCCGATTCCTGCCGGCAGACCCTCTATCAGACCTTCGACGATACCTCCTGTGCTGTCGCCGCTCCCGGCTGTTTCCCCTATGTCATTTGTTTCCACAAGACGTGCGGAAACAGTTATGCCGAATGTCTCGAGCCACTGACGGCATATGGCACCGGCTGTTACCCATGAAACTGTTTCGCGCGCACTCGCCCTCCCTCCGCCACGGAAGTCATGAATCCCATATTTTGCATGATACGTATAATCAGCATGATTGGGACGAAACTTACTCTCGTATGAAAGATAGTCTTCCGGTCGCTGGTCGCGGTTGCGTATGATAAAACCTATTGGAGAACCCCAGGTAATCCCTTCTTGTGACAATCCTGAAAGCAACTCTACCTGATCAGGCTCATGTCGCTGCGAAGTATTTGGCATACGTCCGGGAGCACGTCTGTCGAGATCATCCTGTATTCTTGCAATATCTATATGTACGCGCGAGGGCATTCCGTCGAGAATGCCCCCCATCGCCGGCCCGTGACTTTCTCCGAAAGTCGTAAGCCTGATATTTCTACCGAAAGTATTCATGTTTCCGGCATTTGTTTTACTTGTCTATTGTAAGCAGCAATTCCTCATTGTTGCGTGTCATCTCCATACGCTTCTTTATGAATTCCATAGCTTCAAGAGATGTCATGTCGGCAAGATAATTGCGCACAATCCACATCCTGTTGAGTGTTTCTGCACTCAGAAGCAGATCATCACGGCGGGTAGAAGATGCGATGATGTCGACTGCAGGGAAGATCCGTTTGTTGGAAAGTTTGCGGTCAAGCTGAAGTTCCATGTTGCCGGTGCCCTTGAACTCCTCAAAAATCACTTCATCCATTTTTGATGAAGTTTCTGTAAGAGCGGTGGCTATGATTGTAAGCGAACCGCCGTTCTCGATGTTGCGGGCGGCACCGAAGAACCTCTTCGGTTTCTGAAGCGCGTTGGCATCGACACCACCGGATAATATTTTGCCTGAGGCGGGACTAACGGTGTTGTAGGCGCGCGCAAGACGCGTGATGGAATCCAGCATGATGACTACATCATGACCACTCTCGACAAGACGCTTTTCCTTTTCCAGAACGATACCCGCGATCTTTACGTGGCGTTCAGCCGGCTCGTCGAATGTTGAGGCTATCACTTCCGCATTCACACTGCGCGCCATATCCGTCACTTCCTCAGGACGCTCGTCGATCAGAAGCATGATTATATATGTGTCGGGATGGTTTGCAGCTATTGCATTGGCGATGTCCTTGAGAAGAATAGTCTTACCTGTCTTCGGTGGCGCCACGATCAGCGCGCGCTGTCCCTTGCCTATCGGTGCGAACATATCGACAACACGGGTTGAGATATTACCTGACCTTCCGGCTGTTAGGTTAAACTTTTCTTCAGGAAAGAGAGGCACAAGGTGCTCGAACGGTACTCTGTCGCGTATCACCTCGGGTGACAGACCGTTGATAGACTCGACTCTGCACAAAGGGAAGTATTTTTCACCTTGTCTCGGAGGTCTGATTCCACCCTCCACTACATCTCCTGTCTTGAGACCGAAATCTTTGATCTGCTGCTGAGACACATACACATCATCCGGACTTCCCAGATAATTGTAATCGCTGGAGCGAAGGAAACCATAGCCGTCGGGCATTACTTCAAGCACTCCTACTGTTGTCAGAATGCCGTCAAAGTCGAAGCTCGTCTCCGGCTGACGCGCATTGTTCTGCTTCTCAAGCTGACGCTGCTGCATACGCTGTTTCTTTGTCAGATGCTTCTGCATCTTCGGAGAAAGAGGCTTGACAGGAGCCGGATCAGCAATGATGATGGGTGCTACAGCCGCTGCCTTCTCCGCTTCCTGTATCTCACGCTGAGAGCGAGGTACGAACGTGCGGCGCTTTGCATTGGAAAAAAAAGCGTCAAGTGAGGGTTTTTCCTTTGCCTTAGGCGATATGAATACTTTGTGATCGGAATTTGGCGCAGATTCGATACCTTCGGTTTCATTGACTTCCGATAACGGAGATACTATGGATTCCTCCTGATCGTTCTTTGACGATGCAGGTTCATTTATATCCGCAGATAAAGGTGATTCTGTTTCAGGCATTACCATGGGCAATGTATCATGCACCAGTTCAGCAGGTGCTTTTTTGCGATTGCCTTCCTTATCGTTTTCAGTCACAGTGACTTCTGCCTGAACTTCAACAGTCTCAGACGGCTCCTCTACCTTCACTTTGGGTTTGCGGCCCCTCTTTTTAGGCGCGGGAGCATCTGTAGCCGCAGCAGTGTCATTCGCAATTTCGGCATTCTCCGTCACACTCTCTGCCGAAGGCGCGGCGTCAGGTTGAGGTTCTTTCTTGGAAACACGTTTCGCACGCGTTTTTTTCTCTTTAGGTGTCTTCTCTTTGGCAATTTTTGATTTTGCCGCGTTCTTTGCCACAGCTTCCTTTGCAGTATTCTCCGACTCACTGTCAATGACATAATAAGCCAATTCCTGCTGATCTGCGGAAGTTGTTTTTTTCATTCCCATGGAAGACGCAAGCTCTCTGAGTCTTGTCTCATCCATGTTCATAAGTTCTTCGTAACTATACATAAGATTCTATATCCTGTTTTCACGTTTACCCCTTTGAGTGATCCATATGAGCCACTATTCAAACTATAATCAACACTGCGCAATCTGGAATATCAGTGAAATACTCGGGGATGAAACGATGAAAGTAAAAAATTTAATAGGATTTATCGGGAAATACCCGGACTGAAGCATTGAAAAACGGATTTAACCGACAGCCGGGGTCTTTTGACATCGCAAATTTAACAATTAATTTTTTTATATGCAAATCAATATGTCGATTCAAGCCATGTAATTCAACCCTTTCATGCTGAAAACCAGTCTACCTTGTCCGGATTTCCAACTTTTGCCTACAATTGTCTGCTGTCCGCCCTTTTTCTCGAACACATCAAAAATTTCAAGCGCGATATCTCGCGTGGCTCCGTGTGCCGAGGCAAAGCGGTAAATCAGCCAGAATCGGTCGGGCGCATCGAATATGGATTGCATTGACAGAAAATCCGCCTCTGCTATCAATTCGTCCTGAACCCATTTTAAAACACGTTCCTCCCCCTGAAGGTTCTTGATGGTTGTGGAAATTGTTTTTCTCACACCGGGCCAGCGCGTTTCAATCAGTGGAATAATCTCATTCCTAAGAAAGTTACGCCGATAGTCCGACACAAGATTTGTGGAATCAACTACATACTCCTCCCCCTTTTCGCTAAGATAGGCCTCAATCTCTTTACGGGGGAAACAAAGAAGCGGACGGATAAGTTCCCCTGTGTCAGGCAGCATGCCCCGAAGGCCCGTCACTCCGGATCCCCTGAAAAGATTAAGGAAAAGAGTCTCTACGTTGTCATCGGCATTATGCGCCACGGCAATTCTGTCAGCTCCGGAATCATGTAACTCTTTCCTGAAAACGTCATACCGCAAATCCCGACATGCCATCTCTATTGAAATATTTTTATTCTCCCGGAATGCCTCTACATCGAAATCCACTTTTTTCAAAAGGACTCCATTTCTATGGCATAGAGATTCCACGGCATGCTGGTCTCGCATGCTTTCATCTCCTCTGAGATGGAAATTGCAATGAATCGCGATAACCTCCACTCCTGAGGATTGAAGAGCCAGAAGCTATGCA
>NZ_CAJMXD010000050.1:0-11523 GCF_905219685.1 Barnesiella sp. CU968 | reverse complement strand
AATGAAAAAAGAATGTGAATGTCCCGTTATAATGGATATCACTCATTCGCTACAGCAGCCGAATGGCGCAGATGGCGTAAGCGGCGGACTTCCCGGACTCATCTCGACTATTGCAAAATCCGGACTGGCGGCAGGAGCCGACGGCATATTCATGGAGACACACCGGAATCCGGTAATAGCCAAAAGCGACGGAGCAAATATGCTCCCCCTTTCGGAAGCGGCTTGTCTTCTCAAGAATCTTACCACTCTCAGGAGTGCCATTAATGAAATAAACTTATAATATTTCTAACTAAATGAAAATAAAAGCATTTTTTTTAGCAGTTACTCTTCTTGCCTGCACTGGTGCCCATGCCCAGCAGATAAACCCGATTACAAAAGCCGTGCTTCGCGGTTATCAGGAAATTCTCAATGAGAACCCGAAAGACTATACTACTCTTTATCAGCGTGCCACTCAATATTACAATCTGTCGATGTATGACGAGGCACTGGTCGATATCATCAAAGCACTCGACTATACCCCTGAAAAAGAGAAAGAGTTGCGCATAGATGAGTATTCGATGCTGACTGACATATATATCCAGACAAAAGAATATGACAAAGCCCTCTCCGCAGTCAACAATGCACTTGCGCTGTCACCCAAAGACTATGCACTGCTTTACAAAAAAGGTAATGTCGCCCTCTATCTGAATCGTCCGGAAGACGCCTACGAGTCTTTTGCCGCAATGCAACGTCTTAAGAGTCGCAGTCAGGAGGCATTCTTCGGAATGGCAAGGGCAGACATAATGATGGATAAAAAAGAAGATGCGAAAGAACTTATAAAACAAGCCGAAAACGCGGATCCGAGCAATTACCTAACCTATTGCCGCATAGGAGAGCTCTATGAAGACATGCGAGAAGATGAGAACGCCGCCGCCAACTATCTGAGTGCTTTCAGTCTCGCCGACAATAAATCAAGCCGCCCTCTGGAATCGCTCATACGTCTGGCTGACAAGAACTATCCTGCTGTGGAAGCAGCCATTCAATACGCCATTTCGCGCACTTCAAACACAGATGCTCTATATTTCCTTCAGGCAAGCATAGCATTCAACAGTGGCAACTTTCGTCAGGCATATGATGGTTTCACCCGCCTTCTGCAGTCTCGCGAAGGACAAATAGCTTCTGTTTATGCAAATATGGCTCGATGCTGCTTGGCTCTTGACAAAATATCCGAGGCTACCACAAACGCGGATCTCGCTGTGATTAAGGAAAACAGTGTCTCCACCTTACTTGTAAAAGCCGAAACAGAACTTGCCGCAAACAATCCTTCGGCAGCACTGCTCGCTGCAACAAAGGCATTGAGCATAGATGCCAACTCCACCGAAGCTCTCGTGCAATCTGCATTGGCGAATAT
Organism: Barnesiella sp. CU968; assembly: GCF_905219685.1. Taxonomy (NCBI): domain Bacteria; kingdom Pseudomonadati; phylum Bacteroidota; class Bacteroidia; order Bacteroidales; family Barnesiellaceae; genus Barnesiella; species Barnesiella sp. CU968. Next base: position 10,133 of record NZ_CAJMXD010000050.1, on the reverse strand, counting down.
CGCTCTTAAAGATACAAAAGCCGCCATCCAGAGCCTCAATGAAGCCGCGATGACAGACCCGGCAAATCTATATGCAAGAATGATACGTGCATATGTCAATTCCAATACACCGGACAATGCCAAAGAGGCAATCATAGAATACGGTAGAATCGGCAACACTCTGGATCCCGAGACATTCCGCGATGTTACCTATAAAGCTCTTGCCCAATGTCTGGCAGGAAAAAAACTGGATGCCGATGAAACAATGAAACGCGCGATACGCGAAAAGGAGAATAAAACCAAAGACGATTATTACCTCGCAGCTGTATATTACGCGCAGACCGGAGACCTTGCAACCGGCAAAGAAATGATAGACAAGGCTGTCAGCCTCGGCTACCAGAATCTGTATAACCTCTATACAAACAACACCGCAAACCTTAATATAGCGCCTTTACGGCATCTTCTGAAATAAGACACAAGAATAACACTAACCAAATAACCTGACAAATGAAAACGATGAAAAGCGCACTGGCAGTCATGTCGCTTGGCATGATTGCCTCTGCCAATGCTTCGGAAGCTCCGAAGAAAGAAAAACGCACATCCGACCCTTCAAGACCCAATGTCTTGATAATCTACGCTGATGACCTCGGATACGGAGACCTGCAATGCTACGGTGCAAAAAATGTAGAGACTCCCAATGTCAACCGTCTTGCTGACAACGGAATCCGTTTTACGCATGCTTATGCCACAGCAGCCACCAGCACACCATCACGCTATTCTATGCTTACCGGTCACTACAGCTGGAGACGTCCTGACACGGACATAGCACCAGGCGATGCAGGCATGATCATCAGACCGGAACAGTATACGATGGCGGACATGTTCAAATCTGCAGGATACGCCACATGCGCTATTGGCAAATGGCATCTCGGTCTTGGCGACAAAACAGGAACACAGGACTGGAACGCCCAGCTGCCGGCAGCTCTCGGTGACCTCGGTTTCGACTATTCTTATATCATGGCTGCAACAGCCGACCGCGTGCCTTGTGTGTTCATTGAAAACGGCCATATAGCGAACTATGACCCTTCCGCTCCGATCGAAGTCAGCTATAAAGAGAACTTCCCCGGAGAACCGACCGGAAAGGATAACCCTGAACTGCTTTACAATCTGAAACCCACATTCGGGCACGACATGTCGATTGTAAACGGAATTTCACGTATCGGATATATGAAAGGCGGAGGCAAAGCTCTCTGGAAAGATGAAAACATTGCCGATTCCATCACGGCACATGCAATCGATTTCATAAAAGAGAAGGGCAACGAACCTTTCTTCATGTATTTTGCCACAAACGATGTCCATGTGCCCCGTTTCCCTCACGACCGATTCAGGGGAAAAAACAAGATGGGACTCAGGGGTGACGCCATTGCACAGTTCGACTGGTGCGTCGGGCAGCTTGTCAAGACTCTTGAGGACATGAAGATTCTTGACAACACAATCATTATTATATCAAGCGACAACGGACCTGTACTGAACGACGGATATGACGACCACGCACAGGAACTACTAAACGGACATTCCCCCACAGGCGAACTCAGAGGCTCCAAATACAGCCTGTATGAGGGTGGAACTCGCGTTCCGGTAATAGTACACTGGCCACAGGGAAAACTCAACAAAGGCGAAAACAAGACTGTCCTTTCTCAGATTGACCTCGTTGCATCGTTTGCAGGATTTCTTGGTGTCAGCATGCCGAAAGGAAGTGCTCAAGACTCTTTCAACCGCATGGACAACTGGCTCGGACGCGACATGACAAGCCGTCCCTGGGTTATACAGCAGGGATATGACCATACCCTTGCAATCCGTGTGCCGGACTGGAAATACGTTGAAGCAAGCACTTTCCCAAAAATGAAACCACGCGGAGCCTATGTCGAGACCGGTTGCGCACCAGTGCAACAGCTCTTCGACATGAGCAAGACATATGAAGAGACAAATGTGGCTCAGGAACATCCGGAGGAAGTGGGAAAACTTCATCTGCTTCTTGAAATGATCAGAAAAGGAAACTACAATGAACTTCCGGCTAACGAGATGCCCTGATCCAAACTGAAAATGCTAAATCATTAAATGACATGGGCATTTCTTTGCATTAACATATTTTAACAATAAATACACTCAAAACTTGCACACACCTCTCGGGTGTGTGCAAATTGTTTAAAAGCATGTTGTAAAACATAAAACCGCCCTAAAATCTAATATAGTATCAAGTTAGAACCATGATTCGGATTAAACGCCGTAACTGAAAGGAAAAAAGTTGTTAAAATATTGGGATATAGGAACACTTTTGATTATCTTTGAATCGTAAGAAGTTGAAAATCTTAAAAATTGTAAAACTGCAAGAAATGGAACAGACACTTGTAATCCTCAAGCCTTCTGCAATTGAGCGCAATCTTATAGGCGAGGTAATCGGCCGGATTGAAAAACGGGGATTGATAATTTGCGGCATTAAAATGATTCAACTCGATGAAGCTATACTTCGAGAACACTACGCCCACCTTGCCGACAAGCCCTTCTTTCCATTGATTGTTGCTTCTATGGTGGCTTCTCCGGTCATTGTAATGTGTCTCAAAGGTATTGATGCTGTAAAGGTATTCCGCGAAATGACAGGTGCGACCAACGGACGCAAAGCTGCCCCGGGAACACTTAGAGGAGACCTTTGCGTAAGCGGACAGATGAACATCGTTCACGCAAGCGACAGCGTTGAGAACGCTAAAATCGAACTCGCGCGCTTCTTTAAACCTGAAGAGATTTTCGACTACACTCCTGCATACTTCAACTTCCTCTACGCCGAGGATGAGTTATGATATAAAACAACCTGATAATTTTAACCTATAACCTCTCTTTTCGAAGAACATCTCCTCGAATTTCAACGAAAGAAATGATTAGACTTAGAAAAATATTCGGAGCCGCGATACTTATGGCATTTGCCGCATCAAGCGTATCGGCACAGCAAATAGTATCAAAAGCAGCTCATTCCGACATGCACAAGCAGCTTCTTGCCAATCAGGCGAAAAGCAAAGACCAGATTCGTCTTGTGGAAAAAAATACTTTTATCGACCTTATTGATGACATCGAACCTGAACTTGACATCTATACCGAAGGTTGGAACAGCAAAGCCGTGAACCCTTTCAAGCAATCGGAGGTGCCTGATTCAAAGGTAATAGACGTTACAGGCTACTTTATGCCGGTGCCGGGAAGGGTCACATCCAACTACGGATACAGGGCGCGATTCGGAAGAATGCACAAGGGAATTGACCTCGCCATACGAAGCAACGACACTATTTACGCTGCATTTGACGGTAAAGTAAGACTCACAGCCTATGAGGCAAGAGGGTATGGAAACTATGTCATCATACGCCACCCCAACGGACTTGAAACAGTATACGGACACCTTAACAAACATCTCGTAAAACCTGATCAGACGGTAAAAGCCGGTGAACCAATCGGTTTAGGCGGCAGCACCGGCAGAAGCACAGGTCCTCACCTCCATTTCGAGACACGCTTCATGGGATATGCAATAAATCCCTCTGCAATATTTGATTTCGCAAACCATACAACACATACCGATACTTATACATTCTCAAAATCCACATATACAAAACCGAGAAACTTTGCACCCTCAAAGAATCTCGCAAAAAGTGAAAAAGAGAATCCTTATAAGAAAGGCAACGGCAAAAAAACAACCTATACTGTCAAGAAAGGCGACACGCTTTCAGCAATAGCCCGCTCATATGGCATGTCGGCAACTACACTGAGAAAACTCAACAGCCTTGCAAGTTCCGACAAAATCAAGGCAGGACAGGTTTTAAAACTGAAATAATTGTTTCATAATAGTGTTTTACATTAATTTTGCATAATAAAGAATGCGGGGTGGCAAGTGATTGTCGCCCCGGATTCTTTTACAACCCGATAATAATTGCCATACACTGCCCGATTGCCCTGCTTGCAACAGAATACCTTATCACCGGACTTGAACATTTAGAGCTTATCCTTTGTATTAAATGCATAATCACAGCATTTGACACAAATGATTCCACTAATTGTTTCCCACACAGACAGCATACCAGCAGCCCCCATAGACACAAATGTGGGGTTCCATCTGTCTGACACTACTGAAGAAAGTTCATATTTCATCGCAAAAATCCTTATGAAATGCGTGAACTGGTTTCTTGACATCTTCGGTCTCGAACACCATTCAACTTTGTTTCTACTGCTATATGCCACACTGGTCTTTCTCGTGGCATGGTGTGTGGGAATGATGGTAAAATGGATTATGGTATACACCCTCAATAAAATCGGACCTCATGTAAAGAACGATTTTTACAGTTACCTTGTCGGGCATCATTTCTTCACAAAGATATGCCGCATCATCCCTCCTATCATATTTCTTATCCTTATTCAGTTCACTCTTAACGGGAGAGAATCTCTTGCCCTGTGGCTGACCCGAATCACATGGATATATATCGTATTCATCCTATGCCGAACTTTCACCACTCTTGCAGATGTAGTCTGGACTCACGTGAATAACAGAGCCAACAAACGTCACCTTCCTTTGAACGGCGTTGTTCAACTGGTAAAACTTATTTTATGGATTATCGGAGTCATCATAGTGTTCGGAATCCTGTTCAACAGATCCCCGGCATCCATGCTTGCCGGACTCGGAGCGTTCTCTGCGGTTCTTATGCTTGTATTCAAAGACAACATATTAGGTGTTGTAGCTGGTGTTCAGCTGGCAGAAAACGACTCTCTCCACGAAGGAGACTGGATTGTACCGAACGGCTCTGATGCAAACGGCACTGTGATAGAAGTCGGACTCACGGCAATTAAGATCGAAAACTGGGATAAGACAATATCCACAATCCCCCCTTACGATCTTATAAGCAAAGGTTTCAAGAGCTACAGAAACATGCAGCTCAGCCATACACGCCGCATACAACGAAGCTACATGATAGATGCGGACAGCATCGTGGCGACCGATGACAATATGCTTGCGGAATTTGCTGAAATTCCGTTGCTGAAGGAATGGATAGCAAAGAAGCTCGAACAACGCGCTGCCGGAAAAGTCGAGGAAGTCAACAATAGCGCAGGACTCGTAGACGGATCCATTGACACCAACCTTGGAATACTCAGGGCATATGTCAAACTTTATCTTGACGCCAATCCGAACATCAGCCACGCTGATGATTGTTTTGTCAATACACTCGCTCAGACAGCCACAGGAATTCCATTCCAGGTATACTGTTTCACATCCACTTCATCATGGATTCCTTACGAAGGCATACAATCAACGGTATTCGAGCATATAGCGGTAATGCTATATCGATTCCATCTCTACACCTTCGAGAATCCGACCGGACGCGACACTATCATTGACGGCTACCTAAGTCCGGGAAAAGATCCGGAATATTTATGGGGACTCCCCTATCCTTTCTTCAACGGCAGCGGACACCCGGGAAAACCCGGCGTGCCACCAGCCGGTCTTTATCCGGGTCCGAACCTGTATTGCGGACCGGTTCCCCCGGCTTCAGCCAAAAAAGAAAGCCCTGCTCAGAAATGAGCAAGGCTTTTTTATTATCCGAGAGGTTCGAGTTTGACAGTGAAGTGTCGCATCAGCTCCGCCTCCCATTTGATTCTGACACCCCGAGTGACTTCATGCCTACGGTCATATACATTCTTCAATGCCGCTGCAATGACATTCATATGATTGTCAGTGTAAGTGCGCCGGCATATGCAGAGACGCAGAAAATCATTGCCATCAAAACGATTTTCACGTGTGACCGGATCACGGTCCGCAAGCAGATACCCGATCTCACACCCTCTGACACCTGCTTCCCTATACAGTTCGATAGTGAGACGCTGAGCCGGGAACTCCTCTTTAGGTACCCTGTCAAGCACCTTGTCGGCATCGATAAAAAGCGCATGTCCTCCTACAGGACGCTGATACGGTATCCCGTATTCATCAAGTTTGGCGGCGAGATACTCAACCTGTTTGATACGGGTCTCAAGCATTTCGAATTCGGTATTTTCGTCAAGACCGACAGCGAGTGCCGCCATATCGCGGCCGTTCATTCCGCCATAGGTAAGGAACCCTTCAAAAGGAATCACGAAACGCTTGGCTCCCTCATATATATCCTCCCAGCGCGTCGCAATGAATCCGCCCATGTTCACAAGCCCGTCTTTCTTCGATGACATTGTCATGATGTCGGCAAGGCTGAACATTTCCCTGCATATCTCTTTTATTGTGGCATCCTTGAACTCCGGTTCCCGCGTTTTGATAAAATAGGCGTTCTCGGCAAATCTTGCCGAATCAAAAACCACTCTTTTACCATATTTGTCAGCGAGCTTACGAACCCCACGGAGATTTTCCATGGACACAGGCTGCCCTCCAGCTGTGTTGTTTGTAATCGTTACAATTATAAACGGTATTTTATCACTGTCTTTGGCAAGAACATTCTCAAGCTTGTTCAGATCCACATTTCCCTTGAACGGAATCTCAAGCTGTGTGTTTTTTGCCTCATCAACCGTGCAATCCACAGCAAAAGCCTTACGACTTTCTATATGTCCCTTAGTGGTATCAAAATGAGAATTACCAGGGACAATATCACCATTCTTGACAAGATGCGAGAAAAGCACATTTTCTGCAGCACGACCCTGATGAGTGGGAATCACATACTCAAACCCGGTGATACGGGTTATTGTATCCTTAAGTTCATAGAATGAACGCGCTCCGGCATAAGACTCATCACCAGTCATCATTGCCGCCCACTGACGGTCACTCATTGCGCCGGTGCCTGAATCGGTCAGGCAGTCTATGTAAACCTGATCTGCCCGCAACATGAACACATTGTAATCAGCTTCCTTGAGCCAACGTTCACGCTCTTCACGCGTGCTCTTACGTATCGGCTCAACCATTTTTATTTTCCAAGATTCTGCAAAAGGTAGTTCCATGTGTAATTAGATTTACGTTTATTCGATAAAATTAAGCATCCCGCACCAATTTTCAAAGAAAAATTCCTTTAAAATTCGATACGGGATAAACAATGTATATTTTAATACTATAATATTTAACTCAATCTAATATTTATGCCCTAAATATTATATGCAAGAACTCGTTTTGACTTATTTTTCTTAACACCGGCGAGATACTTCCGAAGTACTTTCGTTCCTCTCCATTACAATGAACAATGTCAATGCAGATGCCATGGAGATCTGCCGATTCCTATTTGTTTTTGATTGCTGTCACTGTATATCCTGCCTTGCGCAACCCCTCGATCACTCCGTTTTCTCCGGGAAGATGCAAAGCTCCGACAGCCACAAATGTTGGCGCAGCATTAAAAATTTCCGGAAGCTTTGAAATCCAGTCTGCATTACGCTTGTTAATTAGCAGTTCCATAAACGCGTATGAATCCTTATTCTCATCTTTTGTAAGCTCGAACAACCCGTCTATATCCTGCGCAAGATAGGCATCGTTGAGTTTCTGCGATTTCTCCACGTTTTCAACCGGATTGTCAAGAAGTTCCACCAATGCCTCTGCCTGTTTCGAGATCGGCTCTGAACAATACAGAAGTTCTGCCTGATATTCAGGCGTTTCGAGTCCTATAACTTCCTTTCCTGTCGCTTTACCCTGAAGTTGGAAATACGTGTCAAGCTGCTCAGTCTGATTATATCCGGGAAGCTTCTGCTTCACCATCTCTACAGATACCATAGCCGTAATCACCATAGGCTTCATACCCTCCAACATCTGCAGTTCCATCCCGGGCATGGGTGCCCATTTCCTGAATTCCTCCGATATACGTCCGAAATCTTCCGGCGAAATGACACGGGAAAGAGTGCTGTCCGCCGGAGCAATCATATAACGCTGAATCTTTGAAGCAAGTTCCATCTGATTCACAGTCATGTCTATCTCTCCTACAACCTGACTTGCAGATTTATATGCATCACGACATCCGGGCAATTCATCTATGACGGATAATGGTGCAAGATGATGAGTTCCGAAAATATACGATGGATTTTTAAGTCCGTTGCCCTCTACCTTATAGAAAATCTGGGCAGATGTCGAAATGCAGAATAGCACTGCTAATGACAATAATGCTGTAATTCTTNTTTTCATTATTATTCTGTTTAAAATTGTTTTTATTCAATATGAATGTATATTGAGAATGACTCAATGACTCAATAAGCAAGACTATATATTCAGAATGCCTGCCTGTTGAGAGTAAAATTCCCTTGAAAATCCCCCTTCTTGTGAATGAAATTTAAGAAGCTGTTTAAATTTATTTTCAGAGTATTTTGAGAAACATTTTCGAGATGTTTTCGCCACTCGATGAGCCGACAACCTTACGGCTGGCGGCGATGAGAGGAGGAAGACGAGTTCAGTTTCTAAGAGTTATATATAAGACGCAGTAAAAACAAATAAATTTCATCAGAACCGTTTTTTTTGTTAATTTTGTAAGAAATGAACCACACCAATGGACAACAGAACCTTCATAGATAAAATTGCCGAAAGAACAGGCAGATCCAGAGAAGAGATCTCCGATCTTACAGAATCTCTCGGTGTCATTGTTGCCGAAGCGATAAAGGACGGTGACATAGTAGCGATTCCTTCTGTCGGCACTTTCGAACCAAAGCTTAGAGCGGAAAGGATAACTATTCACCCGTCATCCGGTAAAAAGATGCTTATCCCCCCTAAATTGACAATAAACTTCAAACCGTCATCACTTCTCAAACAAAAGATACGCTGATGAACGAAAAGATAACACTCCCGACTCTTGTCAGTCTGCTGGCTGACAAGACAGGAAAACAAAAAAAGCAATGCGAAGATTTCCTTCGCGAATTCTTCAACACCCTGGTCGATGCGATGGAGGCAGGTGAGAATGTGCGTATTAAATCTCTCGGAACATTCAAGGTAGTAGCCGTTGAACCTCGGAAGAGTGTTAACGTCAACACAGGCGAACAGATGGAAATTCCGGGACACAACAAAATTGTCTTCGTACCGGCAAAAGAGCTCGCCGAAGAGGTCAACGCCCCCTTCGCCATGTTCGAATCCATAGAAATCCCCGACAACGCACTGGAAGATCCTCTTCTCTCCTCCGCAACCTCAGACCCGTCTGTATCTGCGGCGCAAGCCGAAGAAGACCCTCTCCCCTCCTCTGCAATCTCAGACCAGACTGTGTCTGCGGCGCAAGCCGAAGAAGACCCACTCCCCACCTCTGCAAGCTCAGACCAGACTGTGTCTGCGGCGCAAGCCGAAGAAGACCCTCTCCTCTCCTCCGCAATCTCAGACCAGACTGTGTCTGCGGCGCAAGCCGCAGGGTACCCAGAACCCGATGAGGATTCGGATGAAAACGAACAGGAATTCGAGCTTGAAAATGAATCCGGACTGGATTCATTTCCAATCGTGTCTCAACTGAACGAAGAGCACACTGAAACTCGAAGAAACTATAGATTTTTATTGGGATTTGCATGCGGCGTGGCATGTGCGGCTGTGATATGCCTGTGCGCATATCTGTTTTTCTTTGAGAAGTGGGTAGCCACTGTCTCTGAAGAGAAAAACACAGAAGTTTCTGTACAAGCAGAAACTTCCGGACAATTGACAGATGCTGATGTCAGACAAGTTCCGGAACCTGACGTATTAGACAGCGACAAGAAAGATTTAATTGAAGCTTCTGACGCCGACTCGAAGAATGAACAGATGGCAAAAACGGAACAGACGGCGGAAGTGCCAACCCGCCCGTCTGACGAACCGGTATATGATACCATCACAAAAACCCGTTATCTAACCACAATGGCTAAAGAGCACTACGGCAACTACAATCTGTGGCCGTATATATACGAAGAGAACAAAGCTATCCTTGGTCACCCGGATCGCATACGTCCCGGCACAAAGGTTATTGTTCCCCCTCTGTCAAAATATGGAGTAAATCCCTCCGATCCCGATGACATTGCCAAAGCGAAGAAGAAAGGAGTGGAAATCTACGCACGTTATCAATAAGAAACTGAATTCATCTTGACTTATTCATAGCCCGCTATGCTCCTTTGCCTTAAATGGATTTTATCCGGAAGTGAGCCGCCCCAAATTTCACGTTTATTTTTAAACAAGCTCT
>NZ_CAJMXD010000049.1:0-11727 GCF_905219685.1 Barnesiella sp. CU968 | reverse complement strand
CTTTACAACAGATATAAAATTGTATAATGGCTGAAAAATATCAGCAAGTGACTCGGAAACAGAGGCTGCTACCGGGGTGTCACTATATTTCATATCCTCCTCGAAAGTCTCGAGAAAGACATCGTCTTCACCCATTACAGCTTCCACTGAACGTCGCACACTTTCATAGTAATCCTCATCGACATATTCAGGGAAATAATCAAATTCCGAAACATCCGGATTTTCCTCGACACTGAGATCTGAAAACTCCCAATATATTCGTGGAAGAAATCCGAGAATATCTCTGATGAAATCCTCCCGCTCGCAATCTCTGCAGTTCTCCAGAGCGGAGCAATAACCGGCGGCGATAGACGTGAGAGCCATAAGCCTCGACCGCAATTCCTCTTCTTTCATCTATAAAGATTGTTTTTTATTATATAATCAAAAACTTCGGGCGGAAGGAAATAGTTGAGATTTTTTCCTTCTTTAACAGACTCCCTCACAAACGATGACGATATCAACGCCTGAGGAGCTTCTGTCATCAACGACACTCCCGCCGGAAGTGTGTCGATATCGACTTCATATCCGGGTCTGGGATATATGAAAATCTCGAACTCCGATTTTATTCTGTCTGAATCACGCCATTGCGAGAACCTCAGCCAATTGTCAGACCCGATAATCAGCGAGAACTCATGTTCCGGATAGGCATCCTTAAGACTTGTAAGCGTACGATATGTATAGGAAGGAACAGGAAGGGAACACTCGAAACCGGATGCTCTGACTTTGTTGCAGCCGGAAGCTACTATTGAAGCCATTTCCATACGGGCGGTGTCCGGAGCCGGCAGACTCCCTTTTTTTAAAGGATTCAGCGGACTAACCATTATCCATACCTCATCAAGACCGAGCCACTGAGCGGCAAAGTTTGCAATCATCGCATGTCCTGTATGAATAGGATCAAAACTCCCGCTGAATATACCGATACGCATATTTCCAAACAATTCTTAATGCAGATTCTTTTCTATGAACCCCTTTATCAGAGATTCGACCTCTTCAGCAGCCTTGTCAAGATTATCATTGACAACCCGGTAGTCGAAATATTCTGAAAAGCCCATTTCGTATTCGGCTTTGGACAATCGCTTCAATATTGATTCCTCGGTGTCGGTCGAACGCGCTCGCAAACGACGTTCAAGTTCTTCTATCGACGGAGGCAATATGAATATTGACATAGCTTCCGATTCGTAACGTTTCTTTACATTCAACGCACCTTTTACGTCAATATCCATAATAAGATTCCTGCCCGAATCGGTCACTCTTTCAACCTCAGATGCCAGAGTGCCGTAACATGTGCCCTGATACACCTCTTCCCACTCTACAAAATCACCGTTTCCGACACGTTTCATAAATTCCTCATGAGTCAGAAAATAGTATTCGTAGCCATCTCTTTCTTCCCCTCGTGGAAGACGGCTTGTCGCAGAAACCGAAAAACCGAGTTTCAATGCCGGATTCTCAAGCAGCCTTGAAATTATGGTAGACTTACCGGTTCCCGAAGGCGCCGACATGATAATTATCTTTCCTTTTTTCATAGATAGTCGCTTCAAAGCACGTTAAGAACCTGCTCCTTGATCTGTTCAAGATTATCTTTCATTTTCACAACAATCTTCTGCATCTCCGCATGATTGGATTTGGAGCCGAGGGTATTGATTTCTCTACCCATTTCCTGAGCGATAAAGCCAAGCTTTTTTCCCTGTCCCTCCGAGAGAATATCTTCACCGCCAAGAGTCTCGCGGAAGTAATTGAGATGTGCTCCCAGACGTTGTTTTTCTTCATTGACATCAAGCTTCTCGATATAGAATATAAGCTCCTGTTCAAGACGTCCCGCATCATATTCTATAGATGTCAGCCTTGCGAGCTGATCCTCAAGTCGTGCCTTGATTTTCGGCACTCTTTCCTTCTCGTAAGGCTCTATGCTCCGCAGTAGCATATCGATTGCCTCAAGTTTTTCCCTAAAAAACATATAAAGTTTTTTACCCTCCTGAATCCTGAACTCGCGAAGGTGATCCACAGCCTGACGCGTAGCCTCTTCAAGAGCCTTGTGGTCATCTTCATCAGCTGCGACTGTTTCTGTTTTCATCGCATCCGGCATACGAAGCAAAAGCGAATACCAGTCAGCCGGCTCGGGAAGCGACAATTCCTCGCCAAGCGATTCAAACTGTTTCTTGTATACAGCCATCAATGGAATATTCAATGTGGCGGCAGCTTCTGTGGCAAGATTATCTATTGACACCGTCAGCTCCACTTTTCCCCGTTCAAGTCCCTTGGCGATGTAATTACGGGTCTCGATCTCATATTCCCTTAAAAAACCGGGAATACGCGTAGAGATATCAAACTGCTTGCTGTTTAGTGATTTCAGCTCTACAGTAATTTTTTTTGAAGAGGAGGAGGCGCAACCACGGCCAAAGCCGGTCATTGACTGTATCATATCCAAATTTTCTGATTTAGGAATCTCTTTTGTGGTATTAGAAGCATTATGTATGTGTTCAAATTTAAACGATATTAAGTAAAGGAAATCTTTTATACAATCTGCGGCTTCTTTTTTGCCGCTTCCGGTTTGTCGCTCAGTCGAATATATTTATATTCTCCTTCGCTCCGCACCGTAATCGCCTGAAAAAACAAGCTCGCATATTGCATAAATTAAATTCGAACACTTACTTAACACCTACAAATTTACATTTTTATTCTCAAATCTCAAAACTTATATGTAAGCATTGCATACAAAGACATTGTGGAAGAGACATGATCGGGCCAGTCGCGATAATGTGTGGAACGAACTTTGTTGCTGAATAAGACCGTGCCATAAAGTTTCTTCAATAATTGATAGTCGAATCTGACTTCAGTGACGTTAAACGATGCCACCGACTTGTCTCCCATGACATTCAATGTCCTGAAATCCACTTCATCAAGATTTGTTCCGGGCTTGTAGCCTTTCCATGTGAATAACCTGTAATACTCATGACTCACGGATAATGAGGCTTTTTTTCTGTTCCATGTGATGTTGGCACCACCTTTGAGAGAAAATCCAGACGCGAAATTGTAGTTACGTTCATCTGTCCAGTAATGATCGCTTAGAATTGATCCTAAAATAATTGTATTGGCATGTGCATAACAATCGAATATATAACACTTGCGCTCCACATCCCTGAATAGGAAACCGACACCGACACTCGCTGGTACTCCCAGTTTATAGGGCACTTTGTCTATGTTTGTGATTGTGTCGCTGTCATAAAAATCGAAATGCTGGTAAAGACCTATACTGCCTGACGAATTTTTATGATCAAGCACTTCGCGTGACAAAAGCCGCCCCTTTATATTAAGTTGCGACAGCACAGGCTGATATTTCATTCCTTGCAATTCGGCTCTGACTGTGAAATAATCATATGGCTTGGTGGATTTTGCCTCAAACCTGTCTCCATACTCAAAATCAAGCAACATCGAGGCTCCAACATACGGGCTCCTCATTCTGCCTTGAAATGCCATCGTTTTTATGCCAAGCGATATCTGCATGAATATATTGGGAGTGCCGAACATTCGTCCGGACGTTGCCCTGCGCCGCCATGCCTGTCCTGTGACAATCCGGTTTATACCGCGCATCGGAGAAAGAAGGAATGATGCAAATTCCCGTTCGAAACGTTCCATTCCCCCCGTCCTGTCATCAAGCAAGGCATCAGAGGCTCTGAAAAGCGTCTCTCCAAGAACAGCGCCGCCTATAGGTGTGGCAATGACATCATTGGTCGAAGGATACTCACATTCCATAAACAGCTCCCACATCGCACTTCCCGCTATGGCAAACAGCTCGGACTGCCAGTAATTGAAACCGTTGGAACGTCCGGCAGCATAATAAAGACTACCGTTATAGGGATGTAGAAACGTATTGGTACCCAGCTGGTCATTATCCCAGATAAATCCATGTTTGAAATTCTCCTTGATAGTGTTAAGATTGATATATGCCCAGTCTCCATGTTGCACATATCTGTCAAATGCCCACAGTCCTATGTTAAATCCCACGACTTCTCCAGCCGCGCGCCAGAAGTGCTTTTTGCCGTAATATGCAAGATCTGTTGAATCCGGCATGACTTGTCTCACAATATTATACTTTATCGGCATCTGAGCCGCACACCTCTGCGGCACAAGCGTAACTGTCGCCATAACAGCCACACATACACAGAATAATATGTATACAATTCTTTTCACTGCAATTCGTAACCTTAGCAATATAACACCAGTAGAGCATCATATGTTGAAAAGCAGTAACGGCATTTCCCGTCACTGACGGAAAATGCCGTTACAAATCCTTACGAAATCCGGACTACTGATTACATTACATTCAGATCACGAAGCACCTGATCGATATGCTCTTCTGCTTTTTTCACAATGGCTTCATATTCATCTTTGGATTTCATATCCTCGCGGACTTCCACATAGAACTTGATCTTCGGTTCTGTTCCGGAAGGACGGATGGAAACCTTGTCACCGGCTTCGGTGAAGAACTGGAGAACGTTTGATGTTGTCGGGAAATCAAGTTTTGTAACCTCTCCTGTTTTAAGATTGCGGCAGTTGAGGTCTGAATAATCCTTGATAGCGGTGACTGGACTTCCGGCGAGTTCTTTCGGAGGATTCTCACGGAAGTTCTTCATCATTGCCACAATTTCTTCTGCCCCGCTCTTTCCGGGACGGACTACGCTTACGCCACGCTCGCGTGAGAAACCGTAGGTGGCGTATATGTCTACCAGAAGCTCATAAAGGTTCATCCCTTTGTCTGCAGCCCATGCCGCAGCCTCTGCTATAAGAGAATTGGCAGATATTGAATCCTTGTCTCTTACAAATGTTTCAGCAAGAAAACCGTAGCTTTCTTCACCGCCGCCGATATAACGGCCAGTTGTCTCCATGTTGCGCATCACATCGGCAATCCATTTGAAGCCTGTGTAACAGTCAAAGCATTTGATGCCGTTGGCATCTGCAATTCTCTTCACAGTCTCAGTGGTCACGATTGTCTTCACACAATATTCATTGCCGTTGAGGAGTTTCTTCTCAACATTCTGTGTAATGATATAATAGAGAAGAAGCATAACAAGCTGGTTGCCGTTTACAAGTTGGTATTCGCCCTGCTTGTCACGCACAACAAGACCGATGCGGTCTGCATCCGGATCGGAAGCAAGCACGATGCTTGCACCGACTTCTTTTGCTTTCGCCACACCCATTGCCATAGCCTCCGGATTTTCAGGATTCGGAGAAACCACTGTCGGGAAATCTCCACTCTGAACATCCTGTTCGGGAACATGAATAACATTCTCGAAGCCCCAGCGTTTTAGCGAATCAAACATCAGACGTGTTCCTGTGCCGTGAATCGGAGTGTAGACAATCTTCATGTCGCTGTGACGCTTGTCAGCCTCCGGATCCAATGAAAGCGAATGGATATCGTCAAGATACATTTCATCTATATCTTTTCCTACGATCTGAATCAACTCCTTGGCAGGTGTGAATTTGATCTGGTCTACCGATGTTATTGCATTGACATATTCTATGGTTTTCACATCATGGGGTGCGATCATCTGCGCGCCATCACTCCAATAAGCCTTATATCCGTTGTATTCCTTCGGGTTGTGGCTTGCAGTAACCATGACACCGCTCTGACAACCGAGTTTCCGGATTGCATAAGACACCTCAGGAGTGGGGCACGGTCCGTCAAAAAGATATACCTTGATACCGTTGGCTGAGAAGATGTCAGCGGTAAGCTCTGCGAACTTACGCGAGTTGTGACGCACGTCATGACCTACAGCCACGGCAATCTGAGGGAGATCCTTGAAGCAATCTTTAAGATAGTTGGCAAGACCCTGGGTGGCAGCTCCTACCGTATAACGGTTCATTCGGTTAGTGCCGGCACCCATGATGCCGCGCAGACCGCCGGTTCCGAATTCAAGATCTTTATAAAATGATTCTATAAGTTCTGTCTTATCTTCCGCATCAAGCATTTTCTTTACCTCTTCACGAGTCTCCTCATCATATTGCGGTGTAAGCCAGTTCTGAGCCCGTTCTGTAACGGTTCTCAACAGTTCGTCGTTACTCATAATAATTATTATCGGTTATATAATTAATAATTGAAGTGATTTAAACTTTTTCATATTTGGCAAAAAGTTTATGTCACGTCATTGTCTTCTTCATTATACAAAACGCAAAGATATAAAAAAATTCCCCATCTTTAACAGCTTTTAATCTAAATGTAGTAATTTTGCCAAAAAAATCAGTTATGGCTAAAATATCCTGGAGACCGGGCACTATGATATATCCTTTGCCCGCCGCGCTTGTGACATGCGGGTCAAATCCTGAAGAATGGAATATGCTCACCGTTGCCTGGACCGGCACGATATGTTCGGATCCTGCGATGTGCTACATATCAGTCCGTCCGGAACGCCACTCATATCCGATCATAAGGGAAAGGATGGAGTTCACGATAAACCTTACCACTGCCGCAATGGCAAAAGCCACAGACTGGGCGGGCGTACGCTCGGGGAAAGACTATGACAAATGGCAAGAGACCGGGCTGACTCCCCTTCCTGGCGAAAAAGTCTCATCGCCAACCATCGGAGAATCTCCCCTTTCTATCGAGTGTCGCGTAAAGACCATAATGTCACTTGGCAGCCACGACATGTTTATCGCTGAAGTTCTCAATGTCCGCGCCGACGACAGATTCATCGACCCGGAAACCGGCAGATTCTCGCTGGAGAAATCCGGAATAATGGCATACAGTCACGGACAATACTTCGAACTTGGCGATTTGATCGGTAAATTCGGCTTCTCAGTGCAGAAAAGGAAATAGAGAGACTGCATTGACAAAATATTTTTGTATATTTGCAGATTGCAAACCATATAGAAAAATATGAATACCAACGAATCAAATAACAATATAGAAAGTGCTGGCATTGATGTCAAAGCCGCTAAACGTATCAGACGCAATCGGTCTATAGTCAAATGGCTTTGGGCGGCTTTTCTGGGTCTTGGAGCGTTTATTTTTCTCTTTTTGCTACTGGTATACAATGGAGTAATCGGATATATGCCTCCCATCGAAGAGCTTGAGGATCCTCACGACAAACTTGCATCGCTCGTGTTCGCGTCAGATGGAACTACAGAGATGGGGCGTTATTATTTCGGTGCCGGCAATCGAGTATATACCGACTACGATTCTGTGTCACCACACGTGATCAACGCTTTGATAGCCACCGAAGATGTCAGGTTCAAGGACCACTCGGGCATCGATTTCAAAGCACTTGGAAGAACAATGGTCAAGACAGTGATGATGGGCGACAAATCTGCCGGCGGTGCATCCACTATCACTCAGCAGCTTGCAAAACAGTTGTATTCACAGCCTACGGGCAACATTCTCAAACGCGCAATCCAAAAACCTATCGAATGGATGATTGCCGTGAAACTGGAACGATTTTATACAAAAGACGAAATAATCAACATGTATCTCAACCGTTTTGACTTTCTCAACAACGCAGTAGGAATCAAAACGGCTGCAAATGTATATTTCGGCAAGGAGCCCGGAGAACTGAAAGCCGAAGAGGCGGCACTACTTGTCGGCATGCTCAAAAATCCGAGCTACTACAACCCTCTCCGCCATGAAGAGAGAGCACGTAACCGCAGAAACACAGTCCTTGACCAGATGGTCAAGGCAGAGTTCATAACTGTCCAGGAGGGAGACTCCCTTAAAGCTTTGCCGTTGAGACTTGACTATCACAAGGTTGATCACAAAGAAGGTGGTGCGCCATATCTCCGTGAGGAAATACGCCGACTGATGACGGCTAAGAAACCGGAAAGACCAAAGCGCTCTGATTACAAGTCTATGATGGCATACCGCATCGCCTGGGGCAACTACAATACCGACTCCACACAATGGGAAGAGAACCCTCTATACGGATGGATTCTCAAAAATCCTAAACCTGACGGAAGCTATTATAACTTATATACCGATGGACTGAGAATATACACCACCATCGACACACGTATGCAGGCTTATGCGGAAGACGCCATATACCAGCACCTCGGAGGTTATCTTCAGCCGGCATTTGAAAGTGAGAAGAGAGGTCAGCGCACTGGTCCCTACACCACCAACTCTTCGGAACTCAGCTATGACGGCGTGATGAAACTCATCAAAAATGCCATAAAACAGACCGAGCGTTACAGAATCATGAAAAAAGCCGGACATTCGGAAGAGGAGATAGAGAAGATTTTTCACACTCCTTACGAGATGGACGTTTTCGCATATGTTAAAGAAAACAAGACAGAAAACGGCAGAACGGTCAGCAAGATTGTGCCCGGAACAAAGACTGTGAACATGTCTCCTTATGATTCACTCCTTTACATGAAAACCGTTTTGCGAACAGGACTCATGAGCATGGATCCTGTGAATGGACACGTCAAGGCATATGTGGGAGGTCCTGATTTCTCCCACTTCCAATATGACATGGTAAGCCGAGGAAAACGTCAGATCGGCTCAACAGCAAAACCATTCCTATATACTTTGGCAATGGAACAGGATTTCACACCCTGTTCCATGTTCTCAAACACGCAACCTGTCTTCGGTAACTGGGCACCACGAAATTCAAGTCATGCACGCGTAGGGGAAATGGTGGATCTCCGCTGGGCGCTTACCAATTCGAACAACTGGATTTCTGCGCGTCTTGTGAATGAGCTTACCCCCGTGAGCCTCGCCAACAAGATGCGCATGTTCGGAATAACAGGATACATAGACCCGACACTTCCTTTGTGTCTCGGCACTGTGGATGTGCCTGTCGGACACATGGTAGCTGCATACACAGCATTTGCAAACGGCGGTATCAGGGTAGACCCGGTTTTCGTAACAAGAATAGAAGATAACCAGGGTAATCTTATATACACAGCTGTGCCACACCGCACCGAAGTCACTTCCGAGGAAGCACACTATAAGATTCTCTCTATCCTTCTGAATGTGGTTGACAGCGGAACCGGAGCGAGCCTTCGCTCGCGTTACAACATACACGCACAGATGGGAGGCAAGACAGGTACGACAAACTCGAACTCCGACACATGGTTCATG
Organism: Barnesiella sp. CU968; assembly: GCF_905219685.1. Taxonomy (NCBI): domain Bacteria; kingdom Pseudomonadati; phylum Bacteroidota; class Bacteroidia; order Bacteroidales; family Barnesiellaceae; genus Barnesiella; species Barnesiella sp. CU968. The sequence goes on along the minus strand of NZ_CAJMXD010000049.1, from coordinate 2,618 downwards.
GGTTTCACCCCCGACCTTGTTACCGGTGTCTGGGTAGGTGGTGAAGAGCGTTACATCCACTTCAACACAATGGCATTCGGACAAGGCGCTCGAGCCGCTCTTCCCATTTACGGTCTGTATATGCAGAAGGTATATTCAGACTCCAGACTCCCATACAGTCAGGATACAAAATTCAAGTTTCCCGACAACTACAACCCATGCGAGGGAGAGATTGCCACATACACCGGAAATGAAGCTGTAGAAGAGGAAACAGTAGAAGGAATATTTGAATAAAAATTAAATAATTAATTGGTTTCGCGAGTCTGGACACCAGTATAAACAAAAGATTCAGGCTGATTACAGAAATTTTTCATTAATTTTTTGTGCGATATTAAATTTATGTATATATTTACCGCACGATTTCATTTAATAGGAAATTTCAATTCGAAACCTTAACACTAAGACCAATGGCAAAGGTATTACAGATCCGTGATCTCACACTGCGCGACGGCCAGCAGTCGCTGTTCGCCACACGTATGAAGCAGGAGAATGTTGACAAACTTCTTCCTCTTTATCGAGAAGCAAAATTTTACATCATGGAGGTTTGGGGCGGCGCCGTTCCAGATTCCGTGATGCGTTATCTGGGCGAATCCCCATGGGACCGTCTCCGCGCATGCTCAAATGAGATGAAAGGCATCTCTCTGCTTTCTGCATTGTCGCGTGGCAGGAACCTCTTCGGCTATGTTCCCTATCCCGACTATGTTCTCGAGGGCTTTTACAAAAAGGCTATTGACAACGGTCTGAATGTAATGCGTATCTTTGACGCGCTCAATGATATTGACAACATTCGCGAATCAGTAAAAATGATCAACTCTCTTGGAGGGATATCAGACACAGCCGTATGTTACACAGTAGACCCGAAAGACACACCGGTAGAGGCTCCCAGAAAAAAAGGATTCTTCGCCAGATTGTTGGGCGGAAGCGATGCTCCTGCAGCTCCTGAAAAAATATTCACAGATGAATATTTCGTAGAAAAGGCAAAAGAGATGGAGGCACTCGGTGCCAAGATGGTAACACTCAAAGACATGGCAGGTCTTGTTAATCCGGCTCGCATCTTCTCCCTGATGCCAAAACTGAAACAGGCTCTTAAAGTGCCTGTGGATTTCCATACACATTGCACTCCAGGGTACGGTCTTGCAGCAGTATTGACCGCCATAATCAAAGGTGTGGACATTGTTGACACTAACATATGGTGGTTTGGCGGTGGTTCCGCGGCACCTGCAATTGAACTTGTATGGATATTCTGCCAGAAACTCGGAATCGAGATGGCAGTGAACATGGACGCTGTCGCAAAAATACGTAAGGAACTCGTGGTTGCGCGCAAGGCTCTCGCAGACTTCGATCTCAACAAAGACAAATGGCCTAACGACTTTGACGAATACTACGCAAAAATGCCCAAAGAGATCGATGCCGAATTTGACCGCGCGATCGCAGCTGCCAACGAAAACCGCGAGGAAGACCTTCTCGACGCGTGCCACAAAATCGAAGCATATTTCGGTTTCCCGAAACCGAACGAGCTTGTCAAGAACGCAGAGGTGCCCGGCGGTATGTATTCGAACATGGTTGCCAACCTTCGCGCCCTCAAGGCAGAGGATGTACTTGACGAAGCGATGGCTCTTATTCCCAAGGTTCGTCGTGATGCAGGTCTTGTTCCGCTTGTCACACCAACAAGCCAGATCGTAGGCTCCCAGGCAGTGGCTCTCGCACTTGACCGTCGCAAAGGAGCACCCGATTATTCAAACAAGAATAACCAGTTCATCTCTCTCGTCAAAGGAGAATACGGCAAGACTCCTGTTGCCATTGATCCTGCATTCCGTGAAAAGATCACAGGCTCACCTGAAGAAAGACCGTATGACACAGGTTCATTCCGCGAACCTGCAAATCCGGAACTTCCCGAATTCGGTGGCGTAAAGTTGGCTCAGAACGAAGAAGAATTCCTCTTGCTTGAACTTCTCCCCTCCGTTGCCAACACATTCCTCAAAAACAAACGCAAAGCTGAGTTTGAAGCAAAGCAGGCAGAAATGAAAGCTGCCGAACCAGAGGCAAAACCTGAAGAGACTCAGGCTCCGGTTGAAGAAATCACAGGGAAAGTATTTCGCGCTCCTATGGGTGGAACTGTCATCGAGCTTCTCGCCAAACCGGGTCAGACAGTAAAGACAGGAGATCTTCTCCTCGTATATGAGGCTATGAAAATGGAAAACGACCTCGCAACAGACATAGAGGGAACCATCAAGAGATTCCTCGTCAAAGAAGGCGATGTCATTGCAACTGACCAGCCTCTCGTGGAATTCGAATAAGAGTATTCGAATAAGAGTAAATGAATAATTAAGTAAAAGCCGGCTTGTCCAATCAAGTCGGCTTTTACGTTTCATTAGTACAACCATCCGCGATAGCGTATTGACGAACTCCGAAAGAGAGTTGTATCTTTGCCGACAAAAAGAATCATGGGTTATAACAAGTCTTTGTCCGATGTCTATTCAGAGACATGGACGCGTTACAAGAGTACAACCATCCGCGATAGCGTATTGACGAACTCCGAAAGAGAGTTGTATCTTTGTCAACAAAAAGAATCATGGGTT
>NZ_CAJMXD010000048.1:0-11838 GCF_905219685.1 Barnesiella sp. CU968 | reverse complement strand
CTTTTTATACCTATTGAAGAAAAAAATTATTCTGCCTTTCCTTCACTGCCGAGAACGGCAATGATCTTGTGCTTGTAAAGCTTCTCCATCTCATCGCGGGCGGGACCGAGATATTTACGCGGGTCAAACTCTGCAGGCTTCTCAGCGAATACCTGACGCACGGCTGCTGTCATGGCAAGACGGCTGTCGGAGTCGATATTGATCTTGCATACATCCATCTTGGCTGCCTTGCGAAGCTCCTCCTCGGGAATACCGATAGCGTTGGGAAGCTTGCCGCCGTTTGAGTTGATGATGTCAACATACTCCTGAGGAACAGAAGATGAACCGTGAAGAACGATGGGGAATCCCGGAATCTTTGCCTCAACACCCTCAAGAACGTTGAATGCCAACGGCGGGGGAACGAGACGACCGGTTTTCGGGTCACGTGTGCACTGTTCGGGTGTGAACTTATAAGCACCGTGAGATGTGCCGATTGAGATGGCGAGACTGTCAACGCCTGTGCGGGTAACGAAGTCTACTACCTCCTCGGGATCGGTATAAGTGTGATGGTCTGAGCTTACCTCATCCTCGACACCTGCAAGAACGCCAAGCTCGCCCTCTACTGTCACATCATGCTCATGAGCATATTCGCAAACTTTCTTTGTGAGTGCCACATTCTCTTCGTAGGGAAGATGGCTGCCGTCGATCATGACAGATGAGAAACCGTTGTCCACACAATCCTTGCAAAGTTCGAAGCTGTCACCATGGTCAAGGTGAAGAACGATCTGAGGATGCTCCCAACCAAGTGATTTAGCATATTCCACAGCTCCCTGAGCCATATAACGCAACAGGATAGGATTGGCGTAGTTTCGAGCGCCCTTGGATACCTGAAGGATTACGGGAGATTTGGTGTCGGCAGCTGCCTTGATGATGGCCTGAAGCTGCTCCATGTTGTTGAAGTTAAACGCGGGGATCGCATATCCGCCGTGAACTGCCTTTGCAAACATCTCTTTGGTGTTTACAAGACCTAAGCTTTTGTAATCTACCATTGGTTGAATAATATTTAAATATGTATCTTTTCTTTATTCTGAATATCAGGAGCTTGTCAAAATCCAAGACCTGTAGAACCCGATTCTGTCAAATACAGATGACCTTGTAAGCCAATTCCGGTGCAAATATAGAAATTTTTCTTTATTTAACCAAAATTTCTTTAAGTCTCCTTTTCGGAACATGGTGAATTCCATCTTCACTGCGCCAATATCGGATGTCACCATCTTTCATGTCTTCAATCACCACTTCCTCAGCCGGGACTCCCAATGCAATGACATGACGGGGAACAAGTCCCGGCTCAAGCGACAGGACTTCGCTTATTTTATTAGCATTGAACGATTTTATGATGCAGGCTCCCAATCCGAGACTGACAGCTCCGAGCGTCAGAGCCTCAAGCTGTATGCCGTCATCACACATTGGGTTGTCTGTCAGATTCCGGTCAAGACACTGAACTATGTAGGCGACTGGTCGCTCTCCTTCGGCAGGACCATGCCACTCTGTAAGATAACCCGCCCATCCGAGCAGCGGAAAAACCTGACCGCACTCGTCTTCCGACAGAACCGTCCTGTATTTCAATGGCTGCATATTACGTCCTGACGCACAATAGACACACAGTTCCACAAGTTTTTCAAGTTGGCAGGCATCTATTTTTTTTGATTCATCAAACCTTCTGTACGATCGGTTGCGAATCATCAGTTCCTTCAGTTCTTTGTATTCCATCCTCAAATTTGATACNTTTTCCGGTTGTATGCCTAAATATTCCCCTATTTTTTTATAATTTTACTTTGTAAAGCAAGGAGTGCCCGAGAGCTTGTTTATACTTTTTACTTAAATTCCAACGCTTGTTTATGAATATATCTGAGCTAAAACCTCTGTTCCCGGAGGAATATACCGATGGAGGACCTCTGGTGATTGCCGGACCCTGCAGCGCGGAAAGTGAGACGCAGGTTCTGGATGCCGCTCATGCTCTTATGAATGAAGGAATACGCATTTTTCGTGCCGGAGTCTGGAAACCGCGCACTAAACCCGGAGGATTCGAAGGCATGGGAACCCCTGCACTCGAATGGCTCGCGGAAGCGAAGAGGCAGACCGGCATGCTGATCTCCACCGAAGTTGCATCGGCAAGACACCTTGCCGATGCCATAGATGCTGGCATTGATGCGGTGTGGATAGGAGCGAGAACCTCTGCCAACCCTTTTGCTGTGCAGGAAATCGCCGATTTCCTTGTTCAATTGCCGGCACACCGGCGAGACATGCTTGCTGTAATGGTCAAGAACCCGGTAAATACTGACCTTGAATTGTGGATCGGGGCGATAGAACGTATCTATGGGGCAGGAGTCAGACGAATCGGCGCGATTCACCGGGGATTCTCTTCATATGGCGAACACGTATACCGCAACATGCCGGAATGGCGCATCCCCATAGAACTTCACCGCAGACTCCCTGAAATAACCATGATATGCGATCCCTCACACATAGGCGGTCGGAGGGATCTCATCGCGCCTCTGGCTTTGCAGGCGCTGCGCATGAACTTTGACGGACTTATAATAGAATGCCACTGCAACCCCGAATCGGCGTTAAGCGACAGCGGGCAACAGATAACACCTTCCGCACTGGGGAATATTATCAAGTCCACTGCAAACAGACCGGAGACTTTATCGCAAGAAATTCTGGCGGATCTCCGCAGACAAATCGATGATATTGACGACAGACTGATGGATATTCTTGCGCAACGCATGGCGGTAGCGAGGGAAATAGGTAGGCTGAAACAGGAAAACAATATGCCGGTTGTTCAGCCTAAACGATATAACTCACTGATAAACGACCGCGTTGAAACGGCTGCAAAATTAGGATTGGATGCAGAATTCACAAAAAAGATACTTGCCGGGATTCACGAAGAATCGGTAAGACAGCAGTTGAATTTATAGCCAATGTCACAAAAATCAAGATCGGGAGTATTATAGACAGAAGCAATTGCTTCCAAACATGATTCCATAATGACCGATCAGGAGTTCAGAGCAGACATATTGCCCTTGCAAGACGCCATGTACCGCGTGGCATTCATCCTTTTGCGAAATGAAGAGGATGCCGCAGACATAGTGCAGGATACGATTCTTAAATTGTGGCAAAAACACAAAGAGTTATCCAGGTCGCAGAATCATAAGGCATATTGCCTGACTGCCGCAAGAAACAATGCTCTGTCACTCCTCAGGTCCCGCGACATATGCGAGGAGATTCCGGAAAGCCTTATGGCTCCTGACAACCTCCATAAAAATATGGAATCAAAAGAATCTCTCGAGATTGCACAACGTGCTCTGGAATCGCTGCCCGACAACCAGCGGGAGGTGATCCGTCTCAGCTCTTACATGGGATGCTCCAACGAAGATATAGCCATCATGACCGGGCTGACATCCGTAAACGTACGGGCTCTTCTATCAAGAGGCAGACGCAAGATCAGGGAAATAATGATTGACAGTTATAATTTTTGAAACAATATGAATGATACGCCCCATATAATCAGAATACGTAAACTGCTGAAAGGCTATTACGACGGTTCTCTCTCCCCGGAGGAGCGTATGGAACTTGCTGATTTGTTTTCCATACAGGATGATCTCCCGCGCGAGCTTGAGATGGAAAAAGAAATCTTCACCTCCATCGAGAATGCCGAGGAGATAAAGGTGCCTGAATACCTTTCAGATAAAATTGATGACGCGATTCGTGCGCAACGTCCTCTTAAACGCTCTCTGAAGTGGACTGCATTGTATTATGCAAGCGTGGCAGCAGCTGTGATGTTGGTTTTCACCATGATATGGAACGCCGTGAGCCTCCCTGAAAGTTCAATTGACACCAATTGCGGTAATTCTGCCGTAATCGCAAGTTATTCTTCAGACACTTTGGAAAACAATAAGCCACACATGATTCCGGTAAGACCGGAAATGACGGACGAAAATAAAACTGACACACCGGAAACCGCCATTCAGTCGGCAAAAGTCAAAAACAGGCTTGCGGCAACATCCCCACAGAAAAGAACCCCCACCCGCGGGAATGTACGTATTGTCACAGATCAGGAGGAGGCAGACATGATTATCGACAAAGTAATGGGAATCATTTCCGAAAACATGTTTGCTGCAGAGCGTGCGTGCGACCGCCCGGACATTATAATCGAATCAATGAACCACACATTAGCTAAATCAGAATTATGAAAAGAATACCATTAAAGACGTTTGTCATGTCAATGGTCATGACACTCTGCGGAATCACAGCTTCTGCGACAGATCTGTTTCCAAAACTGTATGATTCCCCGAACATCGAGACCATTTATGTGTCTAAGGCAATGATGATGAACTCCAACAAATCAAGAGACATCCTCTACCGCCAGCTGAATATCTATGACAGCACGAACCTCGATGACCTATATATCTACACAGCCCGCACTCCGGAGGGGATAGAACTTGCCAACAAGGAACTCGACAGTTTCAAAAACAAGAACAAGAACCTCGAAATTCTTATGCGCACAAAAACAGAGAAAGAGGAGTCCGTTATCTACGGCATACCTTCCGATAATTCCGGACTATACTCCACTCTGATCATAATGAACCACGGAAAAAATTTCTCGATGATAGTGCTCACCGGCAAGATCTCACTTAACTTCGGACAGGGAGGATAAGATTCCTGCGAGCCTGTCACCGATGCCGATGGTGTAGCCCTGCGTGGCAAACACAACGCGGTTAAAGGAATCAGCTACGACAACAAGCGGGCGCTCCTCACCTGACAGATTCAATGAGTTTTTCAACTCTCTGAATGAAGCGCCATCATTGTCGATTCCGAAAACCGCCGTCGCAGGGAGAGAAGGATATGCATCGAAATTAAAACGCTTCATCTCCCCTTCGCTGCCGAACAGCAGCAACACTTTACCGCCAGTCTTCTCCAGATCGTCCCTGTGCGCGGAAATATCATTGAGGATATGCGCGGAAGGCTCGTCCGAGGGTTTTACAAGCGCAAGCACATAATAGCCGCGACCGGTTGTGGATAATATACTTTTGTCTGCGCCGGTCGCTTTATCATGATAGATATTCTCAGCATTAAGCGAACCTATCACCGACAACGCATCCGGATCATCGCGGATTACCATAGGAACAGCAGTCTCCCGATTCTCCGCCACATTGAAAAGCTCTCCTCTGGCGAGTACCGATCCATCCGCCATCCGGCGCCCAGTAAGAAGCATATATTCACCACAATCGAGTTTGACTCCCTCTGCTGCAATCTCTTTAAGTCCGCTCCCCTCGCCATATTCAAGCTGAACAGGCACCCCTCCGTTTAATCTTGATATTGAGAAATGAGAATAGTAACGGGGATTCTCCAAACGACCCTCGGGTGTATAGAGCACCCGTAAGTCTCCTTTGGGTGTCAGATCTGCCTTCCTCTCATCTCCGGCAGTATCAAACCTTGCGTCTATCCATTCTCCCGACTCACCGGCATACTGGGTCTTGGACGTGACCGGGTCTATACGCGAGGGTATGCCGATGCTTCTGGCTACAGACACAAAGAATATGTTGCGCGACAAGGGATCTGCCTGAGCAGTGCGCCAGACCGCTCTCGGATCCATCCTTAATCCTGATGGATTTCCAAGTGTGTCAATGGAGATGTTTGAAGCCGTCCATGCCACAAGATAACTCGGATTTCTACGAAAGGCATCCGCCATATCGGGTGATATCTCTGCAGTGAAAAACGCTTTATAAGGCACGAGTCCCTCATTCTCAACACGCGGATTAAGAACATAATCCACATATAGAGGATGATTCATAACGGGGGTGTTCATAAGATTGTCGGTCAAAACTTCCTCACTTATGTCACGGCGGTCTTTCTCACTTATCGCACAAAGAAGATCCAATGCTCTGTCACGCTCTTCCTGACTACAGTCTCCGATGAAACGAAGAATCATTTTCCAATTGCCTCTTGCATCAATGAGAACCTTCGCCAGTCTCTCGCTGTCAACACCCAGTCTGCTGGCAACCGGCTGAGACATTTCTTTATTAAAAAATGTAGAGGTGTACGCAATGCGAATGCTGTCTTCTTCAGCAAGACGACATATGTTTCTTTTTTCTGCATCCTCACTTACTTTCGGGAGTTTTCCGGACTGCGACGGAGGAACGATGTCTAATTCAAAGCTACCGGAATAATCCTTCCGTTTGTCCATTCTTATCTCAACTATCCCTGCCGAAGAGTTTCCCTTTCCGAATCCATAATATTCCCCGTCTGTTGCCCACACAACGACATCGCCGAGACCCGCCGACAGAGATGCCATCCCGTCACGATCTGCCGTTTTGGTTGCGGCAGGGAAAAAGTCGGCATAATTGTATATACAGAAATTCACTTTCGTTCCTGAAGCCGGATTGCCCTTACTGTCAGTCACACATACTTTGATTTCACCTGTAGGCGCATAATTGGAAGTGACATTTATGGTGGTGAGAAGGGGTTCGGTTTTCAGTATTTCCTCCGGTCCGTCGTAAGGACCGAAGACTTTTGTTGTCATCAGCATACCCCTTGACGCCGGGGCGTTGAACCATGCAATATTCAGATCTGCAGCCGGCTCACAAGCTCCGAGAAAAAACCATTTCCCGTCTGCCCAAGCCTCTACCCAGGCATGATTGTCATCTGTGTGCGCCCATCGTGGTGTGTATACCTGCCTTGCAGGAATGCCCACACTGCGAAGTGCGGCTACCGTAAATGTCGATTCCTCGCCGCAACGACCGATAGCCTGGCTTACACAACTCAACGGACTGCTTGTACGCGCATCGGAGGGGCAATAGGTAACTTTCTCATGACACCAGTGATTCACCTCAAGAATGGCATCGCGCATGGAAAGATTTTTTACCCTGTCTTTAAGTTCATTATAAAAAACTTCCCTGCTCATGTCAAGATTCTCGTTATTCACTCTCACCGGCAATACGAAATGACGGAATTCCCGTTCGGGAACAGACTTGCCCCAAGGCATCTCCTCTTTTGCTTTGAGCGAAGACCGCACGTTCGCAAGAAAGAATTCCGGCGCATACGCAGTTATATCAGGAGTCTGCATGTATGCGTAAAGCCATTTCATTGCCTCCCGCTCATCCTGCCCCAAGGTATCGAGCGATGCTGGAGAAAAGCCGTAAAGCGAACTTGCGATATTTACTCTTCTGCTGAAAGCTTTGTCAGTATCCGCAGAAGGGACAATGACTCCTGCTGTTATCATGAGGCAACATGTAATGAGTATTGCCGATGCCATATATCTTTTTATCATATGGTATTTAGAGTTCGTTTAAAATAAAAGGTCTTGGTGTGCGCTCTTGACAAGCTGTTTGACAATAGCAGCAGAAGTTACGAATCGTGAGTATTCATCCGCTTCTCCACTGCCCATCCCCACGTTTTCTCTGCGGAAACGCATTTTGCTCGCCACTCGTTCCTTGGCAGATGCATGAATCTCAGTTACTCCCGTCGCATCAACTATCCGGCGTATATTCTCAGGAGTCACACCGGCACCGGGCATTATGGAGATTCTTCCATCGGCTCGTGCCTTCAGTTCGGCAATAAGTTCAATGCCGGCTTCGGCAGTAGGAGCCTGTCCCGATGTAAGAATACGGTCGAAACCAAGCCTTACTGCGGTCTCCAGAGCTTCAAACGGATCGCGACACATATCAAATGCACGATGAAAAGTCATAGACACCTTCTGTTCCGGCAATGTTGTCTGCCTTATGGCATCAATCACTTTCTCACACGCATATTCGTCGATTTCGCCCTCTGATGTCAATGCACCGAACACTATGCCGTCTGCCTGACAGCCTACAGCATAAGCCGTATCCTGCACACATTGCGACAATTCTTTGTCGCTGTACAGAAAATCACCCGGGCGCGGACGAACAAGGACATTTACCGGAACCGGAGACATCAGTCTTCTGCTTTTCCACAACGCCTGCTCCAGAAGTCCGGCGGAAGGAGTGAGTCCTCCCGCCTCCAGTCCGCAGCACAGTTCGATACGTCCGGCTCCGCCGGTAAGCGCAGCTCCAACGCTGTCTATATCTCCGCAACAGATTTCAAGTATCATATCTCAACCTCTATTATATAGTCATCACAGTCAGGGATGGAAGGCAGCGAAACAGTAAAGCCATCCTTCTGTCTCTTATACCTCAATACATTTTTTCCCGAGTATTCACGAACGCCCTTGATCTTGCACTTATAGGGCACAAACACTTCTGTCGTGTCAGGCGACATTACATGAAGATAAAGCCGCGACCCTTTCATGGTGGCAGTCCCCCACTTCTGAGGTCCGAACGGAGAGCCTTGCGTTCCGTATATTGTCTCACCGTTAGCTCTCAGCCATTTCCCCATATCTTTCAGTCGCTCCAAAGACACTGCAGGCAACTCTCCATTGGGTTGAGAACCTATGTTGAGCAGAAGATTCGCACCCATGCCGGCTGTCTTTACAAGATAACGTACAAGAGTCCGGCTGTCTTTATAGTCAGTATCCTCTACCTTATATCCCCACATGCCGTTCATTGTCTGACACGTCTCAAGAGGCAGACTGCTTATTCCGTTCTCACCGCTATATCCGGCAGTATTCTCTCCTGGCACATCGCGCTCAAAAATCTGTATGTCTTCCCCCGGAAAAGGTGGACGGTGGTGATTGTTGCCGACAAGACACCCCGGCTGAAGGTTATGTATAAGAGCATACTGTTCGGGAAGCTGCCAGTCAAATGGCTTCTCATCTTCTTCATGATCCCACCACCCGTCGAACCAGATTGCTCTCACCGGTCCGTAATTGGTAAGCAATTCGGTAAGCTGGCGATTCATGAATTTATAATAGGAACCCCAGTCGTTTATAAGAGAATCGCGCCCCGTGGTTCGTCCCGTTCTGCCAAGAGGGTAGTCCTGACGTCCCCAGTCAAGATGCGAATAATAAAGATGCAGTTTTACATCCTGAGCAATGCACTCATCTGAAAGTTCTTTCAGCACATCGCGTCCGAATGGAGTGCCGTCAACTATATTGTAATCGCTCTCTTCCGTCTTGAACATGGAGAATCCGTCATGATGACGCGTTGTGAAACATACATATCTCGCTCCGGAATCCTTGATTGCACTTACCCATTCCTTTGCGTTGAAATCCGCAGGATAAAATCCCCGCGCATGTTTTGAATATTCCGAATGCAGCGGTCCGTTATTGAGATACCACTCCCCTCTGGCAAACATGCTGTAGATTCCCCAATGAATAAATATACCGAAACGGTCTGACGAGAATTCCGCCTGACTCTTTCTGACTTCAGCCGATGGAACATACTCTTCTGCACATAGACACGCGGGATATGATATTGCGAGTGCAGCCAATGCCATCAAGATTAAATTTTTGCCCATAAATGTCAAGTATTACACCACAAAAATAGCTGTTTAATTCCGTTTTTCCAAAAGTTGGCACATCCTTACGCCAAACGCGCCGCAGATTTGTTTCAATCAGAAAAATGTATTTAATTTGTAGTATGTTGCGGATGTGTCCGCTTAAGACAGGCTCTGCATCCCGGGAATAAGAACCGGTGAATATGGCACAGATAAGCCGGACAAGGAGAACAGGTCTTATAAAAGTAATACGATATGGAAAAAGATTCAATTACGGTCGGCTCGCTTGCCCGCGGCATGCAGTCCCGACTATCTCCGATATATGGCGAAAGTGAGGCAAAGGCAATGGTGCGTCTTATATTTCATTCCCTTAAAGGGTGGAGCCTGACAGACATGATGATTCATTCCGACAATCCTGTATCGCAATACATGCTTGACAAGACCGGAGAAATAATGGTCCGCCTCTTGAAGAATGAACCGATTCAATATATCTTAGGCGAAGCATATTTCTACGGAATGAACTTAAAAGTGAACCGCTCCACACTTATCCCGCGCCCGGAAACAGAAGAGCTTGCTGATCTGATAATACAGGAAAACGGCTCAAGGAAGGATTTGCGTGTGCTTGACATAGGAACGGGGTCGGGAGCGATTGCAATAGCTCTCTCCAGAAACCTTCCGTTCGCGGATGTCATGGCAATAGATATTTCTTCAGATGCATTGAGGACAGCGGAAGAAAACGCCGAATCTCTCCATTGCAATATACGCTTCATGTGTGAAGACATATTCAGATACGAACCGATGACGGATTCCTTAGACATAATTGTGAGCAATCCACCGTATATCGATGAATCGGAAAAGGATTCGATGGAAAAGAATGTACTAGAATATGAGCCTCATTCGGCTTTATTTGTTCCCGATGACAATCCCCTGATCTACTATACACGTATTGCAGAAATAGCCACTGATGCCTTGCAATCTGAGGGACGGCTCTATTTTGAAATAAATCCACGACACTCTTCTGAACTCGCGACATATCTCGAAAATGAAGGTTTCGCTGATGTCTGCGTCATAAAAGACATCAATGGTAAAGAGAGATTCATTAAATGCAGAAAGCGTTGAAATCAGTTAATCATGATAAATAAAAAACCGGCAAGCCCCGAGGCATTGAAACTTAAGATGGCTGATCTGTGCGCCCGCTCTGAACAATGCGAATATGACATACGGGAGAAACTCCGACGCAAAATGCTGCCTATAGCCGATATTGACCGCATAATCTGTTTTCTTATCGAAAACAGATTCATTGATGACGAACGATACGCAAAAAGTTTTACAAACGACAAAATGAGATTCGCAGGTTGGGGCAGGAACAAAATAAAACAGGCACTTTCATTCAAGCGCATTCCGTCTGAGATTATTTCAGAAGCTCTGCAGGAGATAGATTCAAAAGAATACAATAAAACACTCTTCAAGGCGGCTACAACGAAAGCGAGAAATCTTGATTTGGAGGAATACGATGACCGGGCAAAACTATATCGGTTCTTGATTTCCAGAGGATATGAATCATCACTTGCAGTGCAAGCGATAGCCGCTATCCGCAGACTCAATAAGGAGGAATAGCAATTCCGCATGAGAACACCGGCAATAATAAAAGATATCGCACACTGCATTTCGGAATATATCTTTCCGAGATGCTGCCATATATGCGGAACTATACTGATCGATAACGAAGCATATATTTGCACCACATGCCGGTCAAAATTGCCACGCACTCTCTATCACCGCACATACATGAACCCTATGGAACAACGGTTTGCCGGAATATTCCCTTTCGAAAGAGGAAGCGGTCATTTTTTCTACGCCGGAGATTCCGATCTGTCGGTACTGATGCACGACTTGAAATACAGACACTATAAAGGACTTGCCGAGGAAATGGGAAAGATAGTCGCGCAAGAGCTTATCACCACACCATTCCTCTCTGATATAGACATGATTCTTCCTATCCCCATGCACTTCCTAAAAAAAGCAAGACGCGGTTACAATCAGACTGAAGAGATAGCAAAAGGTATACACTCTATAACCGGAATTCCTTTCAAAACCAATCTGAGAGCAACAAGACCACACAGAACACAGACCAAACTGACATTTGACGAAAGAAGGAATAACACAAAAGGAATATTTAAAGTGACAGAAGAGTGTGAATTAAAAGGCAAGCACATCCTGCTGCTTGACGATGTCTGCACAACAGGCTCTACACTCACCAGTGCTGCAACGGAAATCCTGCAAGCCGCTCCGACATCCAGAATATCATTGTTGACAATAGGTGTGACTTTCTGACCCGGTCATTGGCAGTGTGTCAAAATTGATAAAATTTGACACACCGCCTTTATTTTAGCCGGATGGCGAGGATGCTGTCAGAATGGTCCGAATCATTCAGCCAACGACCCA
>NZ_CAJMXD010000047.1:0-11847 GCF_905219685.1 Barnesiella sp. CU968 | reverse complement strand
TTTCTTGCAATTAGGCAAGAATCCATGTCGTTTTTTTATGACTCTGTCTCAGGAAATCATTACTTGCGAAACTTAAAATTTTTAATTCGACTTTGTTCTATTCTTCTGACGGCATTTTCCCGACATGTCGGTTTTCTGACCTACTTTCTGATCTATTTTCTGACCAAGTCAGACTGGATTTCTATGGCCTCTTATTGTTTATTAATGCTCCAATGGATAGTACGGTCAAATTTAATTGCACAATTTTACATTTATGTAAAACTTTTTTCGTAACTTTGCGTTGACATTATAAACGCAAGGTATTATGAGCGAAGTAGAACTCCTTTTGGTAAACAGCAGCGAAAGTTGCACCATGTACACAATACAATTCTTGTCTGACGAACAGAGCGAATTTGAAAAATTCGTTTCTAAATTCAGACAAGACGCTGAATTGAATCCTGATTTTCAGGCTATCATGCGTTTTGTAGAACAGATTTTATCTAATGGAGCATTGGAGAGATACTTCCGCAGAGAGGGTAAGATGAGTGATTCTGTTGTTGCTCTCCCTGTTCTGAAATCGAAACTCCGTTTATATTGCCTTCGTTTGACAGATAAAATTCTAATCCTCGGCAACGGTGATGTCAAGCGCAGCCGCACTTACGAGGAAGACGATACGCTTCAAGGTTACGTCATTGACTTGCAGAAGTTTGAGCGTCTGCTTAAACAGGAAGTACGTGCCGGTAACGTGGAGATTACAGAAAAAGAGATACTTACCGATAAAACTTTTGAAGTATGAGAACTGCTAATATATCGTTACAGGAGATTTTTAACGAAATCCCGATTGAGAAACGCGAGGAAACCCGTCTCTCTTTTGCAATTTCAAATCGGCTTGCCGCTCTTATGCAGGAAAGAGGGCTTAACAAAAAGCAGTTTGCAGAGGCTCTCGGCAAGCGTCCTAATGAAATTACACGATGGTTGAGTGGTGAGCATAATTTCACCATTTCTACCCTCGCCATGCTGTCGACTTTCTTTGGCAAGTCGATTATAAACGTATGAATATGCCATGAAATCAACCGCTACTATGAAGAATAATTTATCTGCCAATTCCGGTTCAGCACTTCGTTATGGTATGTTCATTCCATTGGCTTTAATGATAGCGTCGGTTATTACCTGTTGCTTATCATACTCAAACGCTAAACAAAATATCGCAGATGACCTTAATGATGCGATGTTTGCTTTAGCTAATAAGAATAGTGAACTGTGGACGCGTCCCGACACTATTGCTGCCATACGGCACATGCACGAAACCACCCATAAGCCTTTGATATATCAGGCATCGGATGTCAATTTCAGAAACCCGTCGCTGAAAGACGTGACGTACTTTACACTTGCGCTTGTTGATACTAAAAGTGCTTCGCGTGGAATCGGAGGAAATAAGATAGCATCTGATTCCATTATGCTTATGCCCGAACACGCTGCTGAAGGGCTTGCAATACAAGTTCAGGGGTTTGCCGATTGTTCAATGGCTTCGATTTTATATGCTTCGGATCAGACATTACCGGGAATTCTGTTCGTGCTCTCTATTCTCTCAATGGCAAGTATGCTTATCTGGAAAAGAAAAGAAACTGAGACACCCGATGCAGAATTTATTGCCATTTCCGCATCTCCATCGCTTGACGGTATCAAACTCACTCCCATGCAGCGTCAGTTGACTCGAATGCTTCTTGAAGCACCGGGCATGAAAGTCGATAAACGAAGCTTGTGCGAATCTCTCTGGGGTAATAAAAATAATGCCGAGGAATCGCTTTATACTCTTGTGAAACGCACAAAGAACGCTCTTGCCAAGGCAAACATGGAGATTGTATGCAACCGGGGCGACTCTTACGAACTTCGAATAAATAGCTGATTTACAATTCTGTCAGAATTTGTCAGATAAAAGTTAGACAAATTTTTAGGTCAGATTGAGGCATTTTCACTTGCTTTGCAGGAAAATTTCGTAAAGCATGAGAAAATTTATTTTTATTTTTGCGTTCTTGTTTCCATTATTGGCACAAGCCCAACAAGAAGTCAAGACGGACTCCGTAACCACTCTTGACGAGGTAGTGGTTACGGCAGAGATGGTGAACCGTTTCTCTGACCATAAGGACTATGTACTTACGCGGTCGGAAAAACAACAGTTTCCAACGGCGATTCAGGCAATACAGACATTGCCCAAGATTTTGGTATCTGATCTGACGATCAGTTCCAGTGATGGTAAAGGTGTGAAGATACTGATTAACGGTGTCCCGTCATCATCGGTAGATCTTGCATCTATCCCAAGCGATAACATCTCAAAGATACAATACTATTCCCAGCCTCCGATTCAGTATTCCAATATGGGATTGGGAGCGGTTATCAATGTGATTACGAAGCAACAGACCGGTGGTTCCTTGATGCTTAACACATTGAATGCAGTCACCACAGGATTCGGTAATGACGTGGCGAGTCTGAAATATAACTGGGGGCGTTCAACATTGGGAGTGATGTATAACATCAACTATCGCAATTATAATGACCGCCGTCTTGATGAAGAAATTTCGTATCCATTGGTGGATGGTTTCTATTCCAAAACACGAACCGGACGCAAAAGCCCGTATGCTTATGAGCAGCATCTGGCTGAATTAATCTATTCAAATGTAAAGCCGGATGATTATGTGTTCAATGCAAAGTTTTCACTTGGAGCTCTAAACCGCAGACGCTCGTCTTTACAGGACTTAGTTATGACTCGTCTTGGCTCAGATTTGCAAGGAACAGCGTCAAGCCACGACAAGGACAAATATCTCAATCCCTCGCTCGATTTATATTTCAATAAAATCTTTGGTCGCCATGAATTGACATTCAATGCCGTTGGTACCTACTATAATTCATCATACAATTACTACTATTCAGAAAGTGGAATTGATGATGGATTCACAACAAAAACCAATATTGAGACTGATAAATATTCTCTGATCGGGGAAGGATGGTATGGCTACACAATCAAGCCCATGACAAAATCCCTTGTCGGTGTCAGATATGCCTATAATACAGCATCACAAAAATATTCGGACTTATCGACCACAACCAACGAATTATATACCTACGCAGGATTGAATGGCATGATTGGACAAAAGTGGAATTATTCTCTGAGTCTTGGACTTAACGGCAATTATTTCAAGGATATGAATGGACGGAACCATCACTACTATTATTTTCGTCCACAACTCAATGTCGCATATTTCATCGACAGATCATCTGAACTTACGTTGAACTATGAGGTCAACACACTTAACCCAACCATATCCCAGCTGACATTCAATCCTTATTACAAGGATATTGATTATCTGTATGTTGGTAATCCAAATCTAAAACCACAAAATACACATGCCATCAGTCTTTCGTATTTCAAAGGGGTCAGAAAATTCGTAATCAATCCAGAGGTTTCATATACTTATGGCAAGAGTCAGATTGCTCCGGTCTTCAGCACTAAAGACGGAGTGATAAATGAGACAATCGACAATCTTAAATGGATGCAATACTACAAGGCGAGCTTGTTCATGCAATGGATGCCGTTGTCTAACAACCTCCTGCGCCTACGGTTGTATTCAGAAATAATGTACACACGAAACAGCTATATGGGTCAGAAATGGAACCATACAGGCTATACCATAGCACCCTCGGTATATCTGAATTATAAAAAATGGTCGGCGGAAATATTCTATCAGACAGAGACCGAAATGTTATCCGGGCAAATACTAACCACTCGTCCGAGCATGGCAAAAGTTGAGATATCATACCGACCAATACAGACAATGACAGTTGGCATAGGCATACGTTATCCGTTCTATGAATCATGGAAACAGACACAGAAAACATACGGAACAAAAGCTCTCTCAACTTCAACTGTTGAGAGAATCAAGAACAACGCCAATATGGTATATGTGAACTTTGTGTATAACTTGCCATTTGGTAAGCCATCTAAATCTCCCAAACAGAAAATTACAAACTCCGATAAAGATTCCGGTATATTCAATCGCTTATGATGATTGGGCAATCTTATATTGAAAAGCAAAAAAACACTTTTTACCAAAGCAATTAACTCCTTGAAATAGGGTAGAAACAGCGAATCATACATAGACAGCGCAGGCAGGCGATTTTGAGAATCGTCTGCCTGCGTGGTGTCAGAGGTCGGGGGTGCGAAACGATGGGCGAGTTGTCTATGTCGGGGGCTGGTAGCGTTGCGGCGGATCGGCAACGAGATACCCGACAACTCCGAAATCTATATACACTTTTGCGTACATTTACCGTTACCAACCCCAGTCTTAACAATTATTAACTACAAGTAATAGTTATAACTACAAAATATAGTTGTATCTTTGTGCCATCAATATTTCATGTATGGAAAAACTAACCGCAAAAGAGGAAGAAGTGTTAGGGCTATTCTGGAAGAAAGGTCCGCTCTATGTAAGAGAGATAGTGGAGCTTTATGAGGATCCCAAACCTCATTTCAACACTATCTCAACCATAGTGCGCGCTCTTGAAGAAAAGGGATATGTCGGTCATACTCCCAAAGGAAAATCCTATCAATATTATGCTATTGTTGCTGAGGAAGACATGGGAAAGAAATCCCTGTCCTCAATCGTGGGACGATATTTCAAAAATTCATACCTCCGTGTTGTCTCCTCATTGGTTGAAGATGGCAATATTCCTGTAGAGGACCTAAGGAAATTGCTTGACGAAGTAGAAAAATCCCATAACAATAAAACAGACTGAATATGGGCGGACTTTTATCATACTCTCTATCCGTTTCGGTTTTTATTCTTATGCTATACCCTGTGTTGCATCAGATAATAAACCGTAGCCGCCATTTTCGCTTCAACAGATTGGCTGTTATTACCGGGCTTCTGCTGTCGCTTGCTTTGCCATGTATTCTTGATTCAACGCTAATTTCACTACCGTCGGAGACGGTTGTCACAAATGTGGATTCTGTGATGAATATGAATTCTACGTTGTCTGTAATGAAAACGACGAGCGTAGAGAACGATTCAGTACCTGCTTTCCCATGGCTTTCCATTGTTCTTATTGTCTATCTCTCAGGCATAGTCGTTTTATCTTGCCGTGAAATCATATCATTCCTACGCTTGCTCAGAATGATTGCTGTCAGTGAGAAAAAGAGAATAGATGGTGTTACAATCTGTCGTATAGCAGATGATGTCATCGCGCCTTTCAGTTGGGGCAACTATATCTTCATGCAAGATACTGAATTAGATAACTCATCGTGCATCTATATCCACGAAAAGGCACATACCGTCCAACGACATTGGATTGACGTACTCTTTGCCGACCTTTTTTGTATCCTGCTATGGTATAATCCCTTCGCATGGATGACAAGACAACTTATGAAACTCAATCATGAGTTTGAGGCAGACGAGGCGGTTATCAATTCAGGAATAGAAACATACGATTACCAAAGATTGCTGGTGGTCAAAGCGATGGGCAACAGATCTATTTCGATAGCGAATAGTTTTGCGGCAGATAAGCGCAGTTTTCGTAAAAGAGTTCTTATAATGAGCAAGAAGCGTCCGCCAAGGAAGACCATGCTGATTGCACTCTGCGCAATTCCAGCTGTCGCTCTTGCGGGTACGGCATTGTCAATGCCTGTTTCATCCCGTTTTCTTTCAGAAATATCAGGTTATAGTCTTCGCGAAGAACTATTATCAGAAGAAACGCAACCGGGTTCTACGCCTCAAGTTCTGGATTTAGAGTCTAACCCATCAAAACCGGAGACCGAAACACATACAGTTATCCCTTCTCCTTTTGAGGACCAAAAACCTTTGGCGGATATTATCCGATGTTCTGTTGAAACAATCCAACCTGATAAAGACACTAAAGTAAATATTGAGATTGTGGTAGATGAGGATGGAAGAGTCAAGGATGTTTCAGTCGATACTCCGGACGGAGCAGAAGTTGCTGCCGCTATAAGTCGAAATTTTAACGGCGTAAGGCTTGAACAGATGATCGACAGTGGCCGACTCGTTAAAGTCCACTTTGTAGTTCCGGTTCAACTAAAGAAAAAGGAGTAATTAGAATAATACATATTATTTGATTGGGTGTCAAATCATTGGCACCCAGCCATATCCTTACCCTTATGAAACAGGCTTCAATTATACTGTTAATGGTGTTTTGCGCTGTGTTGCAATGTTTTAGCCGGAGTATTATAAGCGGTGTTGTCAAAAACGACGAAGGTGCTGCTGTGGACTTTGTCAGTGTGATTGCATCGCCGTCAAATGCTCCTAAAACCATCTTGTCATCTGCTTTAACAGACGAAAACGGCAAGTTTCAAATATCGGTTAAAAGCGAGTGCGACAGCCTTATTCTAAAAGCGTCGAGTGTCGAGATTGCTCCGACGGAGATTATAGTACCCAACCGCACCGGTAATTATGAAATTATAGTGGAGAACCGCGCCGTCGAACTGAAAGAGGTCGTTGTAAAGTCGAAGAAAGTATATTCGCACGGCGACACCATAAATTACAACGTAGGCTCTTTTCTCTCACAGACAGACCAGACGATAGCCGATGTCTTGAGGAAAATGCCGGGTATTACAGTGTCGGATGCCGGACAGGTATCTTATCAAGGCAAACCCATCAAGAATTTCTACATCGAAGGTCTTGACCTAATGAAAGGACATTACGGTATTGCCACAAATAACATCGACCCCAACAACATCGCGACCGTGCAGGTATTGGAGAACCATCAGGACATAAAGGCACTCAAAGGTCTGCGCCCGGAGGAACAGGCCTCAATCAACCTGCGGCTCAAAGAGGGAGTCAAAGGAGTTCTCAATCTCATTGCAACACTTGGAGGTGGCTATGGCAACGTGGGACTATGGAACAACTCTGCGATTGCAACGTATTTCCGTCGCAACAGCCAGTTTCTTGCGACATACAAGGGCAACAACACCGGAGAGGACTTGTCGCAGGAGCTGTATTCCTTCGACAACGATTATTCGCGTACAAGCAATATCTCGACAATCTCCATGCCGTCGGCTCCGGGTATAGACAAGCACTTCTACTATTTCAACCGCTCGCATAACGCCACATTCAACAATGTATATCGCGTAGGGGAATCAGGTGAGTTCGGTATCAACGCAGCTTATCTGAACGACCGCGACACGAGGCAAAGTCATTCTGCAACTACCAATTATCTGCCCGACGGCGGAGTGAACACCGTTGATGAAATGATGGACGGCACTGCGCGTATGCAGAAAGCCTACGGCGACCTTACATTTATGAACAACGGCGATGAAAGCTATCTCAAAGAGCAGCTTAAATTTGATTGGAGTACTATCAATGCCGACAGTCGTATTGTAGCCGGAGGCGACAATGTGAGCCAGATTGGTGAGACCGACACTTACCGCCTGCTCAACAAATTTCACATGACGCACCGCAATTCCGCTGACCGTGGCTTTGAGATTTCCTCGCTTGTCAACCTGGAAAAGAGACCGCACAGCCTGTCTGTTTCTCCCAATCTGTTCCCCGACATCATACCAGGTGATATGCTGTATCAGCATGTGGATTACCACAATATATCCACCGAGAACCGTGCGGGATTGCTTTCAGCGTTCAAGGTTGGCAATTTCACGCTTCACCCCTCGGCGATAGTCAACTATCATCACAATTCACTCGAAAGCAGACTTGATGCCGCAGACAACGACCTTACACTCGAATATCTCGATGCCGGAGTTGGTGTAGAAATTATGTACAGCACGCGCAAAATTCATGCCTCACTCTATATGCCTTTAAAATATCGCTTGTTCCGGCTGAACAACAGGCTTGATGGTGATATTACCGACAAAAACCGTTTTCGTGTCGAGCCGTCGCTTAACTTCACATATAAATTCAACAGTAGCCATAACCTCAAAGCGGCGGCAATGCTGAACTATATGACGCCCTCGATTGAAACGCTGTATTCAGGTCACATACTGACATCTTACCGCCAGTTGTCAGCTTACGACGTGGCTGGGCTGTACGAAGGCATGAATCAGCATTACACGTTAGGCTACGATTTCAAGAACATTCTTTCAATGAGTTTCGCCGGAGCGGAGGTTTCATGGAACAGACAGTCGCCCGAAGTGTTATATGGTTCTTACTACGACGGCATAGTGCAGCGTACCATCAGTCGCCGTACATCGGAGAACGGAGATATGATTTCGGCAAAAATTCATGCAAGTCAGGGTTTCGACTGGAGACATCTGAAAATCGGAGCCTCGGTTACATATTCTTATTACGACAGTCCGCTGCTCGTTCAGGACGAGGTGTTGCGCTACTCCGGCAACAGCATAGGAGTGAACGCTGATATCAGCCTGACGCCGTTCAAATGGTTAGGTGTATCTTATCAAGGCAACTATTCGCAGTCGGCGACACAGCAGAAAGGATATGACAGATTTCCGTGGCTGCGCACCGTAACGAACAAGGCTTCTCTCGACTTTACAATTCCCGGAGGCGTTACGCTGACTACATCGCTTTACCATTACTTCAACAACTTCAACGACGGCGACAAGTCCTTCCTTCTGCTCAATGCGGAGGCGAAGTACACCATAAAGCGTTTCAGCTTTACGCTGTCGTGCGACAACCTGCTCAACCGCAAGTCGTATGTGTATTCCAATCTGTCGGCTCTCACGGAGTCAAAGGCAATCTACAACATACGCCCTCGCAGTGTGTTACTCAAAATCCGATTCAGAATATTCTAAAATACACCGTTATGAAATATCTTTTATCCCTACTTTTTGTTTCCCTGTGGATTACAGGTGCAGCACAGGAAACCTGCTCCCGGATTATTGACCGGGCTATGTCTGTTGATACCGCCCGATACAAGGTTACATATTCGCTTAAATATAAATTCCACCCCGACCAACGGGTCGTCCTCAACGACACAAGGATTGTGCAGATAGGTAAACGTAGCGTCAAAGATTACAGCGACATAATCAACCACTTCGATTCGTTGGCAACCGAACAGATCAGGCGCGGTGCAGACTCATATTCAAATGTGTCGGGCAATCCGTGGCCTTTGGAAATCATCAGACCTATTCGGGGAGAGAAAGCCGATTTGAAATACCGGCTGTCAATGTCCGCTTTCTTTGTCTATTCTGATTCTGTTCCAACGCTGGAATGGAGTTTCAGTGATGAAACCACCGATTCGATTATGGGCTATGACTGTCGTAAGGCAACTGTTGAATTTGCCGGACGAAATTATACGGCATGGTTTACGCCTGAAATTCCCCTGCCTTTCGGTCCTTACAAATTCGGAGGTCTGCCAGGTCTTATCCTAAAAATAGAAGATGCTGAAAGACAATTTGTCTGGGAGGCAATCGGATTTGAACGCACGAACAATCCCATAATGGAATATACATACCGTGACGGCAACGATAAACGATGCTCGGCAACCGATGTTGAAAAAACTCTTGTACGCTATTTCAAATCGCCGGTCGGTTTTATGATCTCAGAGATGGGCGGAGATAGCAACAGGGTTCATATTGTCGGCAAGGATGGCAAGGTGATGAATAATGCCGATGCAACCCGAATGTCAGTTCCATATATACCACTCGAAATAAAATGAAGATATTATCCCTAATAGCACTCTCCCTGTTCATGTCAGGGTGTGCCAACGCACAGTCAACTACCACAACGGCAAAACTAAAAATATCCGGGGAGTCTTTACCTGCAATAAGGCAGGTGACGGACATGAAAGTATCCGGTGATACATTGCTGTTTGTCTTTGAATGTGAGGATGGATACGGCCAACGGCTTCTTCGTCATGCAGTTATCGACAACTCTAACAACACAATCAGTATAAGCCCGGACATGGGCAAACGTGAGGACGGATATTATACTTCCTATATGCCTTATCCTTTTATCTACTATAATGGCGCACNCCGCGTTGTCGGGCAGCACGNTTGTGAGATTTTTGCCGTCAAGAATGATACAGCGTTTGTCAGGACACGGCAGTATCTGATGGACAGCAACAGCACTGTGCCTTTTCCTCTTTCACAGTACGTTCAGGATGTATATATGACCGGCACGGACAAATATGTCTTTATTGGACGTGAGCCAAACGGAGGTCGACAGTATGCCATGACCGCTGACCTTACTACATCAAAAATTGATACAATCAGACAGATTAACATTTCTCCCGAATTACAGACATGGATGCCTAGCACCGGGGAAATGGTCTATTCTGATAAACACAATAGGCTCGCTTTTGCCTATAAACTTCACCCAGTCATCAAGATATTCGACACCGACGGAAAGACAATCAAATCGGTAAAAATCGGAGAGGACACCTTCGACCCAAAGACGCTTGAAGAAGCCGACTTCGAGGCTATGAATAGTCTACATACGGTAGATGTAACCTGTACGTCTAATTATATATTATTACTGTCCGCTAAACTTTTTTTGAGCGATTGAAAAATTAGGGCTGACACCTATTGCAGGAGTCAGCCCTAAATGGTTACTTTGCTTTTGCGACAAAACATAGATAACCATGAGCAAAAGTAGTAATTTCTTCGGACAGCCGATATATGGACAGCTGATAAAATCACTCAATCGTGAAAAAATTGTTGAATTCAGCCGAAAACACGGCGGAGAGAAGTATGTAAAGAGCTTTGACGGCTATACGCATCTGCTTACGATGCTCTATGCCGTGATCCAGCGCTTCGACTCATTGCGTGAGATAGAGACATCTATGACAGCGGAGGTTCGCAAACTGCACCATGTCGGAATTGATACTGTACCAAAGCGCAGCACCCTGTCGGATGCAAATGCCCGACGGTCAGAGAAGTTCTTTGAGGATGTCTATCGCGACCTTTATGCAGCCAACAAAGACATTCTTTCATCGGACAGCAGACGCAACGGCACGGAAGAGTGGATAAAGCAGCTTAGGATTATCGATTCCACTACAATCACATTGTTCTCCAACGCTATTTTCAAGGGTGTTGGTCGACATCCCAAAACCGGAAAGAAGAAGGGAGGTATCAAGGTACACTCGGTAATACATGCCAACGAGGGCGTCCCCTGCGACGTGCAGTTCACTTCGGCGGCCACCAATGACTCTTTCATGCTTGCTCCGAGCCATTACAGCCACAACGAGATAGTCGCTCTTGACCGCGCCTATATCAATTATGCCAAATTCGAGGAACTGACGGACCGTGGCGTTGTATATGTCACCAAAATGAAGAAAAACCTCAGTTATGAGGTACTTGTAGACTGTATGCATCAGAATCCGCAGGGACTGATGGAATACCGTGAACAGGTCGTGGTGTTCCGTAAAGACGGTATAAACCACATCGCCAGAATAATTACATACGTTGACATCAAGAAGAATGGGAAGCCAAAACTCATATCGCTTCTGACCAATGACTTCGACATGCCGCCAGAGACAATCGTTGCGATATACCGCCGCCGATGGCAGATAGAGTCTCTTTTCAAGCAGATCAAACAGAACTTCCCCTTGAGATACTTCTATGGCGAGAGCGCCAACGCCATCAAAATCCAGATATGGGTTACACTCATCGCAAATCTGCTGCTGTCAGTACTTCAAAGCANACTCGAAAGACGTTGGAGCTTCTCAGGACTGGCTACAATCGTCAGAATTGTGCTGATGTATTACCTNAATCTCGAAAAGTTCCTCAATCAGCCCGATGCAGACCTGAAAATCATGCTCGCCGAAGCATCGGAATCGCCTCCCGAAGTTCCTGAAAACTGCTGAGGGGGCTTGTCAAATACAAAAAGTAAGCCCAACTTCTGCCGTTCAGGAAGTTGGACTCGCCTTTTTATGGTTTAGCGGACAGTAATA
>NZ_CAJMXD010000046.1:0-12031 GCF_905219685.1 Barnesiella sp. CU968 | reverse complement strand
GAATTAAACACATTCTAAATCACTTCATATAGGATCTGACACAACAGGTCGGTGCCGATGATAAAAAACGGTACTTTATTGTTAATAAATAAGTGGTTGTTAAAAATTAATTTGATGGCATCATACGGAGACAGAAACAAGCGTGGATTTAAGGAAGACCGAATTTTTGCATGGGAAAACCGAGGGGACTCTTCATTGCCTCTTATGGAGTTCCTGATCAATATGCGTCCGGATTCAAAGCGTGGCGATATAAAGAAATGGATGAAATACGGTCATCTTAAGCTGAACGGAACCGTGACCAAGGCGTTTGACGCAGAGGTTAAGCCAGGTGCTGTCGTAGAGTTCAATTCCACCCGACCTTTTCCTGAGTTTCATCACCACCGGATAGAGATTGTTTATGAAGATGATGATGTGCTCGTGATCAACAAAGGGTACGGACTTCTGTCAGTTCCCACATTGAGCCATAAAAAAGAGGATAATGCCTACGAGATTCTACGTAACTATGTAAAAGGTGTCAATCCCCGTAACAAGCTTTTCATAGTGCATCGCCTCGACCGTGATACTTCCGGACTCATGATGTTCGCCAAGTCTGAGGAGGCTCAGAATGTGCTTCGCCACAACTGGAACAATATTATTCTTGAACGTCTGTATGTCGCGGTTCTTGAGGGAAATCTCGAACAGGACAAAGGATTTGTGAAAAGCCGTCTTGCCGAAAACTCGCAGTTTGTGGTATACGCCACAGACAATCCGGATGAGGGCCGTATTGCTGTGACCCATTATGAGGTAGTAGGCAGGGGAAACGGATTCACTCTCGCACAGTTCTCACTTGACACAGGGCGTAAGAATCAGATCCGGGTGCATGCTAAACAACTCGGACATCCGATTGCCGGAGACAAGAAATACGGAGCGACCAAAAGTCCTATCCATCGTCTTGCATTGCATGCCAGGACACTTCGTTTCGCACATCCTGTCACGCGGAAGGATATGAATTTCGAAACTCCGATACCTCCAAAATTCGCTGCGGCAATACGTCGCCAAATGAAATAGACAATGAAACTTGACACATCATCATATTATCCCGAATCGCTCCTTGAAGAGGAAGTTGATGAAAAGGAAGAAATGACGGTTGATCCCCAAAACGACCGTACGGAAGAGAAAGACAATAAAGAAGAGAAAAAAAATGAACCGGAGGTCAGTTCCCTTCCTTCGGCGAGTGAACGTTTCGCCGATGGCTCGGCAACATTCCTTTCCTGGGCACTCGTTCCGTTGCTTATGCCTGTATACGGCGTTTTGCTTGCATTCAATCTGTCGATTCTGGATTTCACACCATATTCGGTGAAACTTGTGTTTACGCTTGTCACCCTGGCATTCACGGTGGCAGTGCCGGCATTGCTTGTCCTGCTGTTAAAACGCATGGGACTTGTAACGGATGTCGGGCTTAACGGGCGCAAGGAGCGGGTTATTCCGTATATAATCTCGATATTGTGTCTTGCCGCAGCGGGGGTGTTCATGTGGTATAAAGGCGCGCCTATGTGGCTTGTGATGTTTTTCGGAGGAGGCGCCGTGGCCGGAGCGATAAACCTGCTGATAAATTTCAGATGGAAGATTTCAGCACATGCTGCCGGAGTTGCCGGAGTTGTTGCATTGCTGATACGTATAATACGCGACGGACTTCCGCAGGATGGCGCATTTCTATGGCTGCTTATTGCCATAGGACTTTCCGGAATCCTTGGTACGGCACGGGTGTGGTTAGGTCGTCACACCGCATGGCAGGTTATTGCCGGTTATGCTGTCGGTTTTCTTTCGGTCATTCTGATGACATTGTTATAAATCTTGGGAGAAGCTGCTGAATCAGGCAGCTTAAAAATCATAAAGAGATTGCTATAATATACATATGCTGTACAATTATCAAAGACGCGATACCCATGAGGTAAAAGTCGGTTGCATAGGAATCGGCGGCTCAAACCGTGTGGTCATACAGTCCATGGCAAATACAGATACAAATGCCGTGGAGGATAGTGCCGAACAGGCGATAAGGATTGCCGAGGCGGGCGGTGAGCTCGTGCGTTTCACCACACAAGGAGTGCGGGAGGCATTATCTTTGGGGGAAATTAGGGAGCTTATAAGAAAAAAAGGGTATTCGTTTCCAGTTTCAGCAGATGTCCATTTCAATCCCAAAGCCGCTTTCGAGGCAGCGTCTACGGCAGATAAGGTAAGAATCAACCCCGGAAATTTCGTTGATGCGGCACGCACATTCCGAAAACTCGAATTTACAGATGAGGAATATGCTTCGGAAATCGGCAAGATTGAAGAAACTCTTGTGCCTTTCCTCAGACTCTGTAAAGAGAACGGAACGGCAGTGCGACTGGGAGTCAATCACGGTTCATTGTCAGACCGTATAATGAGCCGTTATGGCGACACTCCGGCAGGTATGGTGGAATCGGTCATGGAGTTTCTTGACGTATGCAACAAGGTGGATTTCAGCGATGTCGTTATTTCCGTCAAAGCTTCCAACACCTCCGTGATGGTGGAAACCGTAAGACTGCTCGTGAAGCGGATGGCGGAGAACGGGATGACCTACCCCTTGCATCTTGGAGTTACAGAAGCCGGAGACGCGGAAGACGGCAGAATCAAAAGCGCAGTCGGCATAGGGGCGTTGCTTGCCGAGGGTATCGGCGACACAATCCGCGTGTCATTGAGCGAGCCTCCCAAGAATGAGATACCAGTTGCGATAACGTTGCGTGACCATATAGCTTCAAGAGAGGGGCATCCGCACATTCAGGAACCTTCGAATGTCCTTCCGGGAGCATCCCGCGACCGGCTGCGTAAGGTCAAAGGTTTTGAAGACAGGATTGTTTCGATGCATGCCGACAGTCCCGATGACATATTCTTTCTCGCGGATGCCTCTATGCCTGTGAAAAATCCGGAATTTTCAGGACCTCTTGTAATAAAATCCCGTCATATAAACGCACCTGCCGAGATAATGTCATATATCGACAGGTTTGTCGCCGCCGGTTATACCAACCCGATAGTCGTCAGCCTTGAATATGACGACAAGGATATTGATGTCTTGCGCGTGAAAGCGGGAGCTGATTTCGGTTTTCTGCTTCTCAACGGATATGCAAGCGGCATAGAGGTTGTTGATTCCAACTTTGACGATGCCGTGCTTGCCGATCTTGAATTGGGCATTCTGCAGGCTACGCGTCTGCGTATGTCGAAGACGGAATATATCGCCTGTCCGAGTTGCGGACGCACGCTTTTCGATCTGCAGAAGACATTGAAGGAGGTAAAAGAGGCGACACGGGAAATGAAGGGACTCAAGATCGGAGTCATGGGGTGTATAGTTAACGGTCCCGGTGAGATGGCGGATGCCGATTACGGATATGTCGGAGCAGGTCCCGGCAGGGTAAGTATTTACCGTGGCAAGGACCTGATCAAGAAAAATATTCCGGCGGAGGAAGCTCTTCCGGCACTGATAGACCTGATTCGTTCCGACCGACCGGATATGGTCATTCCGGAACGTAGATGATGTCGCCGTTCTCGAGCTCATAGGCAACACCGACACGTTTCCCTTTGCCGGAGGAGGGGTCTGAATCTTCCGAAGGGGTATATCTGTTGATTTTCTCACCCTCTTTGGTGATGATTTCCATATTGTCTTTGCCGGGATTTTTCACCATTGTGAAATCTTCCTGCGAAAACATTTCCGTCATGTTGTATCTGCTTACGAGCGCGACCATAAGTGCTACGGCAAAGACCATGGCGACATCAAAAAGATTGCTGACCACACTCATCGGATCAGAATCCTCACCCTTGCGAAGTAATGAACGTCGTCTTCTCATGCCGCATTGCTGTTAGAGGTTTGTTCGATAACATCTGAAAGATATTCCAGAATTGTAGTGTTTGCCACTGCCCACCGTTCCTTCATCTGCTGTGTGACGAAACCTACTGCGCTGACAACGAGTCCGACAACTGTTGTTGCGAACGCCACCTGCATGTTGTATGCCATGGAGGCTATGTCGCCCGAAGCGAGTCCGACAAGCGCGGGACCCATTGGTATGAGTGTTCCCATGAGACCGAGTATCGGTCCCATCTTGGCAAGCACTTTTGATGTGGCGATTTCTTTGTCGGCGTCAAGTTCATATTCTGACAGGAGCAATTCGATTTTAGGGCGGTTGCCTTTGTTCTCGATTATCCGTTTCGCATAAGACGCGACAACGGATTTCTCTTTCGTGGCGTGGCACTTTTCAATAGCGTCATTATCGCCCGGTGTCAGACTTTTTATCAGAGGATACAGATAAGAGACGGTTTTTTTGTGCCCCATATACTGTCCGAAGAAAACTCCGATAAGAATGATTGCCCTGATAAAGAAAAATATCAGCAGCACGATAACAGGAACCAGCAGCCCTGTTGAAATCCAATAGAGGATGTTTGATATTGTGTTCATTTTGTCGAAATTATATATTATTGATTTTTTTTGAGTTTCTGACCCTGAAATATATCCATCCAGCGCAGAGTCCTGAAATGATAATGGCAAATATGGCAGCGAGCGCCTGCCATTCCACATTGTTTGTGCCGGTGGCAGCTGTTCTGCCGTTGACTGTGGCGACTATTCCCAGAGTGGCGATGAGCAGGTTTATTAAAAATATCAGCTCAAGCCTCAGATCGGTTTCGGGAAGGATAAATTTCAGTCCGTAGGCAAGAAACGGAGTTGCCGTCATCATCGCAGCTCCGGAAATCCATCCAATGGTATCGAAGTCCGCACCCGGCATCGAGAATATTATCGCCACAAGCATCGAATACAGGGTCGGAAACAGAAGGAGACCGGGAATCCACAAGGTTATTTCGAGCAGAATGGATTGAAGCCCGCGAAGAGTGCCTGAAAGTCTTGAAGCCATGAGAATGCAGAAACATATCTGGAAGGCGACATCTATTGTGAGAACCACCGAAGTGTCGAGCATCAGCTCAGGTTGCGACAGCCAGTCTGCGATTCTTGTCTTTGACTGGCTGCTTGCGGATTCTGTCATGAATACAGTGAAAGCCATTGTCAAGAGGCTGAGAACAGCAACCCCGGCGGGGCGATGGAAGGTGAGCTTCAGTATAAAACTGAGGCTCACCAGAAGAAGTATGATCAATACGACTGTTTCCATCGTTATTCCCCCGCATTTTTACGGCGACGTCTGATCACCGCCACCATTATTATGAGTGCAGCGGCAACAGACAGAGCCACGGTAAGACCGTTTATTCGGTTGGTCGTGGATTCGGTCTTGTTCAGTTCCTCTCGTTTCATGACCTGACCGTTGTTGCCGTCTTGTATGTTCTCCGCCCTGACCGATGCCACCGATGCATCGTATGCCGCAGCCGATTCCTTCGGGATATTTGATTTGATGAAGTCGCGCAACCTGCTGTTGTCGCATACGAATCCGGAGCATGCGGCTCCATGTTTCTCAACCATGCGGGCATGTAGGTCGGCAAGTGTCTTCGTCTGTTCGTCTGATGCGTCCCACATCCCTTTGCGGATGGTTTCCAGCATTACAGCCGTCATTTCCTGCAGGGCAGCCGGATTGGTTTCGGAAAAATATTTTTCCATTCCCAGTCCGTTTTTATCTCTCACATATGTGTCATAGATGTCGTTCCAGAGTTCATCGTCAATCACATCGGGTTTCATAACGTTCCAACCATATGTGTTGCGGATGACATCCGCCATTGCCGAGGCATCGCCGGCACCACCTTTCATCTTTTCCTTTATATATGAAGGATTGAGTATTGTGGTTCGGCTTTCCACTCCGATAGCCTCCTTTACTTCCTGCATACGGACGTTGTTGCGGTTGCGGTAATCGCTGAGATATGCTTCCGGCTCTTTCCCGGTGACATTTCTCACAGCCAGATTCATGCCGCCCATAAATTCATATACATGGTCAAGGCTGAGAGCTCCCCATGTGTTGCTCTGACGGGGCTGCACCACAACATCTGTTCTTGTGAGCGCGGCTTCGAAAGCATAGTCGCGGAGTTGCTCCCATTCCTCTTCGCTATCGTATGAGGCACCCATGTTCTGAATATAGGTGTCGGCGATTTCGGATGAGTTCTCCCATCTGTCGCCGGCTTCCACCATCGCCTGGATTCCGCTTCCGTAGTTGCCGTTGACACCTCCGAAGACACGTGATGTCGACAGCTTTCTTGCCTCCTTGGGTGAAACGCCTTTGTCAACGAGGTGTTTTTCAGATTCCACAACACCCTCTGCTACATAATTCGGAAATTTGCTGTCGTTGGCTTCTGCTGCCATTCTGACCGCTCTGCTGATAAGGAAGAGCCGGGAAGCGGCAAGGTCCCGAAGCTGACCTGAAGTCTGAACCACCACATCTATTCGTGGACGACCTAATTTTTCGGAAGGAATAAGCGCAAGATCTGTCACTCTGCCGAATGCGTCTCTTACCGGTTCCACTCCAAGCATATAAAGAATCTGAGCAATTGTAGCGCCCTCGGTCTCTATAAATTCGCTGCTCCATAGCGTGTAGCTTACTTTTCGCGGCAAAGAGTCGTTGTGAGCCTTGCGGTAAAGGATTATGGTGTTGTCGGCGAGCGATTTCCCTTTCTCCCATGCTATCGCGGAAGGGGTCTCTTCGGCATTTACTGCAAACATGTTGCGTCCTGTGGGCAATACATTGGGATTCAATACCGGATCGCCTCCGGATGTCGGGGATATGTATCCTCCGTCAAGAGCATTCAGAAGCGAGACCATTTCAGCTTCGGGGCTGTTGCGGAGAGCCTTTTGGCAGATGCCTGCGTTTTTCAAGGCTCTTTCAATCTCGTTCACTGCCAGAGCAAATTCTGTCTCTTCGGGTGAAATACCGTTTCCCTGCATTTTGTGATGGTTCCCTTTCTGCATTGCCCTCCCTTTCGGTTGATTGCGTTTCATTGCAGCCTCCATCTTTTTTATGGCAGCTTCATCTGCCCCCATCTTACGTGCCATTTCAAGGGCTTTCTCCGGCGACATGCCCGGAATCATGGCGTGTCTGCGTCCAGGTGCCTTGCGTTCCGCCACTTTCAAGGGTATCCCTCCTCCTGACGGCATCATTGAACCCATCACCATCATTCTTGAGAACATGTCTTTGGAACCTTCGATTGTCGCCAGTGTCTTTCTCGCACTGTCAAGCAATTCCTGTGTCAGACCGCTGAGCCGGCACAAGTCGGCATCCGTACATTCATTACCGCTCTTTATAAGTGAAGTAATCAGTGACTTCGCATCGGTACGATGTTTTTTGAGATTGCCTCCCTTTAGTTTGTGCAGACTGAACGCAAGTGGCTCTACTGTCATCGCCGTGACCGTAGACAGAATATGTTCCGGAGAATACGGCATACCCATCACATATGACGCGCCTGTGATTTTCTCATTGGCGAGTTCTTCGGCGAAGTTCTCGATTCTTGCTATTTCATCGGCTGAATAACCCTTGCCCAGTATGCTGTCGAGCCGCAGTTCACGGTGAATGCCCAGCTTGACAGTGTGTTTTTTTACCAGACGGGAAGCTTCCGACACCGCTTTCGGGTCCGGGTTTTCCAATGCGCGCGTTTTGTTGTATTCATTTATGGCATCGGCAAGATTTTTATAAATTCCTCTTACGTTGCTTTCCATGAAAGGGGGTGTGAGGTAATTTATGATTCCGGCGTAGCTTCTGCGTTTTGCCATCATGGCTTCTCCGACGTTCGAGGTGGAGTAGATATAGAAATGTGGCATGTCGCCTACGAGTCTGTCGGGCCAATCGTTGCTTC
Source organism: Barnesiella sp. CU968 (assembly GCF_905219685.1). Lineage (NCBI taxonomy): Bacteria > Pseudomonadati > Bacteroidota > Bacteroidia > Bacteroidales > Barnesiellaceae > Barnesiella > Barnesiella sp. CU968. The sequence goes on along the minus strand of NZ_CAJMXD010000046.1, from coordinate 4,267 downwards.
CGAGCGCCACCTGCTTGCGCGGAGTGAACTCAAGGGAGCCGTGTGCGCCGAAGTGAACAAGAGCGTCAGCCTTGAAACCATATTTTGCCCAAAGGTATGCGGCGACATAATTGTGCGGAGGAGCGGCGTCAGTGCCGTGCACAATCTTGAAATCATCATCGCCCAGACCTGCGGCGGTCTGCGGAATCAGCACGACATTGCCGAATCTGAGTCTTGCCAGCGCGAGATTCCCTTTCCCATCGTTCAGCCCATGTCCCGGAAACTCACCGTCAACGGTGTCAATCTCTTTTCTCATCTTTTTTGAGAAAGCCATTGCACACCATCGGTCGTAGTCTTTCACATCAATTATCTCGGGATTGGTTTTATTTACAAAATCTTCCATTGCCCCCAAGGCATAACTGTTGAAGACTTTGCCGTTTTCGTTTATCATGCGTTCAAGCGCTTCAGGGGAAGAGGGGAGTGCTCCGACATCATATCCTTCCTCCCGGAGTCGCTGCAGCACATTGAACAGAGAGGGAGCCACTTCCATTCCTTCCGCGACAAGTGAATTTTGTCCGGGTCCCTTGAAATAAAAGATTGCGATTCTCTTCTCTTTGTTCGGACGGGACTGCAGGGAGAGATAGTTGCTGACAGTAGAAGAGAAATCCTGCAGGCGGTCCGGAATCGCAGCCACATAAGGGAGACCGTCCTTCCCCTCGTAATGAGCGAAAAGTGAATAGGGTCGTATGGCACCGTCAATTTCGGGAGTCACCACACTCTGAGACATGAATCCACCGCTCATGCCCATTTTGTCATCTGCCCATTCATGATAATCTCTGTTGACATTGAGAGGAGAGAACAAAGGAATGTTTCGGGTCTCAAGATATCTGACAACCTGATCCCCCATTCGTCCGTGAGCCATGTTTATGATGGCGTTTATCTTTATGGAATCGGCATGCCCGCCGGCTATGAAACGTTGAATAACGTTTACAGGATAGACTGTATTGCCACGTTTCTCGAGTTCTGCAACCAGTTCTTCAGGAACGCCCATCTGTCCGGTCAGTATTATCTTCGGGGCATCAGGATTCCATTTCCCTTTCTCTTTCAGAAATTTTTCGAATGCGTTGACAGATGGAAACTGCAGGTCATCTTCCTCCGACGGATAATACATAAGGGAAGAAGACGTGAGCACGGGGTCTCCGGGTGTGTCGGCAAACAGTTTTTTGCCATCGATGAATTTCCGTATGTATTTCAACATATTGCGGTAATTGCTTCTGCCCCCCGTCATATATTGTTTCAGAAACTCGGCATCAATAGAGTCTGTCGAAAGGATAATGTTCTGAGGGTTTGTCACCGCAAAACTATATACGGGAGTTCCTTTATCTGCGGCATCAGTCAGCTTGTTACGTTGTTCATCTGTTATTCTCAGTCCCATTCCGTTGAGAAGTATCATGTCGTAATCAGATGCCTTGTCGAGCCTGTCAACGTCAAGTTCTTCAAGTTTTATGAATGAATTGTCGTTGGCTTTTGCCATCTGTCCCAGCGTGATTGCCTGAAAGTTTACGCAGGCAATGCGTGTTGTCGAGGCAAAGTTTTTCCATAGCAGGACGGTTGCGCCTATTGTCAAGGCGCAACCAATGCCGAGTAAAATAATCTTTTTTCTGATGTGTGTCATATTTTAACAGCTTACTTAAAAAAGTCGTCGATATCCATAGACAAGCCTATGGAGTATGTCCGTCCTGTTGTCGGCGCGGAATTCCAATAATAAATATCCGGTTTGTAGTTCAATAGATTGTCTATGATGAAATTTATGTTTATCCCTTTCCAGACCTGTTGCTGGAAAGTGAATTTCCAGAGCGAATATGCTTCATCCGTATCATGTCTGCTCACGGGTTTTGCCAGATAACGCCCGGACAGGGAGGCATAGAATTTATAGACACTGCATAGCCGTTTTTCAAAATCTATTCTCCATGTCGCGGAATGCGGCCGAGGCTGGGAGAACTGCGAGTCTATGGAGTTTCCGCCCACATGCAGATAATTATAGCTTGCCGAGAGTCCGAGTCCCATAAGCGAGCGATATCTTGCATTGATGTCGAGTCCGGCGACTTTCACACCCTTTTCATTACAATAGATGGCTCCCTCCTCGCGGAATGCGTCTCCGGGAAAATCCGTCGTGGTTATGCGGCTGTTGTAGTAGTTGTAATAGCCGTTTGCAGTGAAACTGTATGATCCTCCCAGATGGGTGCCACGTATATGCCCCGTACGTTCCAGAGCGATGTTGAAATTATGGCTTCTTTCCGGTTTCAGGTCAGGGTTGCCATATATCATCTGTATTCCCGCCATGTCAAAGTCCATGTACATTTCCTTTAACGTGGGTGCCCGGAATCCTCCGGAATATGAGGCGCGTATCGAAAACGCTTTCAGCTTGAACATGGTTGCTACTCTCGCAGTCAAGGCGTTGCTCCTTGATTCGGAGAAATAATCCTCGCGGACACTTGCGATTACATTAAACCATGAAACCGGAGAATAATCGAACTGCACGAAGGCATCTATCGTGTTCTGTGAGTGGTTGCCTCCTTCTGTAAACTGATATGTTGTCAGATAATCATGCATGAAGTCGGCTCCGGCGGTAATGGCGTTGTTTCCCCAGAAATGATAATAGAGAGCATGGATGATATGCTGCCGGTTGCTGTAGTCGTGGTCGTCAGTGCGGTTGCCGGATATGAATCTTGCCTTGTCATACTGGTCGTAACTGTATGAAATCTCAAGGTTCCGGGAATCATCTATATCCCATACCGACCTCAGACCTCCGGAATAGTCGTGGTAATGGTCTGTATAGTTCGCCCGATTGCTTGTGCGGAAGAAATATCCCCCTCTTGCGATAAAACGGAGGTTGTCGGTTGCCCTGAATGTCAGCCGTTCCTTCACATTGACCGTACTTCCCCCGAAGACTTCATGGATTTTTGATTCCGTATCGAAAGCATCCGTGAGTCTTACAGTCTCCACAGTCGAATGCTGCACAGATGTGTTGGAGTATACTTTTCCCGCATTGAAGCTTACAGAACCTCCCGTGCGCCATTCGTTTCCAGCCGAACGGTAGCGTGAATTGATATTAACATGCCAGGGGCGTTTGTCTTCCTTTGAGATGAGGTTAATCACGCCACCTACGGCATTGGCGCCGTAAAGAGCCGATGACGCGCCTTTCACAATCTCCACCTGCCCGACATTGTCAAGGTTCAGACGGTTATAGTCCACGTTGTCCATCGTCTCGCCTGCGAGTCGTTCGCCATCAACGAGAAAAAGGATTGCATTCCCTCCGAAACCGCTCATATTCAGAGATGTCTCCTGGCTCATGGCAAATCCGAATTCCAGTCCCGGAATCTCTTCTGTAAGGAGATCCTGGATATTGGTGGCGTCAGTCCTGGCAATATCTTCCGCAGATATAAGCCTTGTGACAACGGGGGCGTCCTTGAGCGTTTTAGGTGTGCGGGTAGCCGTGACAACCACTTCGCCGAGAGCTGTCTCGTCTGGAGACATTCGTATGATCTGCGGGTTGCCGATGCCTGCAGGTTTCAGTATATAGGTGTCGGTTATGAAACCTACATAAGAGACTGATGCCTTTACCGGTTTGCTTGTCTTCAGTATGAATCTGAAACAACCGTCTCCATCGGTCACGGCAGTTTCTTTCATGTCCGGAATGCGAACCACCGCACCGATAAGCGGAGCACCCTCTCCGTCAAGCACCTTGCCGGCGAAGGTGTCGGCAAGGGCATTGACTGAAAGAAACGACGCGCAGAGCGCGATGATTGTACTTGCAAGTTTCCGCGACATCCTGTTTATTTCTTAGTAGCTGTGAAAGAACAGATAAGCGGCATAGGCATGTTGCCGTATTGAAGATTGATTTTCACGTCGAGGGTGTTGTCGGCGAAAGTTCCCTGAACTACTCCTGATATCTTTTTGCCGTTTGACTCGGTGTCGAAATTCGTTGTGGCGAGAGTGTATGTGCCGTTCTCTCCGGATACCTTTATGTCGGGGATTGTGATTTCGGGCACCTGCATCGGCGGCTCTCCGAACGAAGACATAGTCAGGGACACAGTGGCGTCGTCTGTAGCTGCAAGAGTGAATGTCATGTCCTCGAATGTCGATTCCGAACCCATTACAGAGCATGTCATGTCACCGAGATATGCTCCTTCGACACTTTTTGCGGCAGGTGCCGCCGGCTGATCCTCTTCATTGTCGGAACACGATGTGAAACCCGTTGAAAGACCGATGCAAAGCATCATTGTTA
>NZ_CAJMXD010000045.1:0-12445 GCF_905219685.1 Barnesiella sp. CU968 | reverse complement strand
AGGTTGAAACGTCCAAGACCGACTTCCGCCCGCTCACCGAAGATGAACTAAAATTTTACGGTTCTCTCAACTGGGATGATAACCCACCTATAAACGGGTTTTACACCACTATGATGGAGATTGCCCACCGTCAGCTCATGGAGCAAGAAGTGGAGCGGCAACGCATGGAAGCTGCAAAAAATAAGGACAAAGATAATATCCCCACCGGCCCATATATAGAAATAACCGAGGGCGATTTCATTCCCGGTGTGCCTACGGGTGTCAGGAAGCGCACCATTATCCCGATTGAGGATGTAAACAGAGAGCCGGATATGTCGCCCCGTCCGTTCTCGGAAGATATGCAGTTTTTCCACAAGGAGGGTTCAATGGTATGCGACAGAGGTCAGGTCGGCTTTCTCTCGCAGGTCAGCCGCATGGGTGCCACCTTCACACCGCTCCAGCTCAAACCGGAGCAGGAGAAACGCGCCATGCTGTATATTACCCTGTCGGAAACATATCAGCAACTCTACCATTACGAGGCGGAAACACACGAGGCAAGTGCCGAACTGCGCGAACATCTCAACCAGTATTATGATGAGTTCGTGGAGAAATTCGGGCATCTCAACGAGCGTGAGAATGTGAAGTTCATAAAAATGGACTCCAACGGGTGTGACGCTCTCGCCCTTGAACGTGGCGACAACGGGCTGTTCGTGAAGGCTGACATCTTCGACCGCCCGGTATCGTTTGCCGTTGACGAGGTTACATCCGTCTGCACCCCTATGGAGGCTCTGTCCGCCTCGCTCAACAGGTTCGGCAAGGTGGATTTCCCCTATATGTGTTCTCTTGTCGGCATGGACGAGGCGCAGATTATAGAGAGTCTTGACGGACGGATATATTTCAACCCGCTCATAGGAGAGTACGAAATCTCCGACCGCTTCATAGCCGGGAATGTGGTGACAAAGGCTGAGCTTATTGAACAATGGATTGCCGACACAGGTGACACAGACCCGCGTGTGGCGGCATCGCTCAACGCCTTAAAAGACGCATTTCCCGAAAGGATACGCTACGAGGAGCTGGACTTCAACTTCGGCGAGCGTTGGATACCCGCCGGCATCTATGCCGAATACATGTCATATCTCTATGACACCGAGGTGAAGATTGCATATTCCTCGGCTATGGATACTTTCTCGGCGACAAACACCGATGATACAGCCAAAATAACACACGAATACTGCGTAGAGGGTAAGTTCAGGCATTACAACGGAATGTCGCTGTTGCGCCATGCCTTGCACAACACCACCCCCAACATCAAGAAATCAATAGGCAAGGACGCGAACGGCAAGGACATTCTTGTTCCCGACCCGGAGGCGATACAGCTTGCCAATACAAAGATTGACGAAATCCGCGACGGCTTCACAGAGTGGCTCGACAACCAAAGCGACGAGTTCAAGGAACGGCTTGTCGACCTCTACAACCGCCGCTTCAACTGCTTCGTCAGACCGCGCTATGACGGCTCCCACCAGACATTCCCCGGCATAAACATGAAACTGCTTGGCGAAAGGCTGAATGTCAGGTCAATATACCAATCCCAAAAGGACTGTATATGGATGCTATTGCAGAACGGCGGGGGTATCGCGGATCACGAGGTAGGCACGGGTAAAACCTTGATAATGTGCATAGCAGCGCACGAAATGAAGCGTCTTGGTCTTGCCCACAAGCCTATGATTATCGGGCTTAAAGCCAATGTCGCCGCCATTGCCGAAACCTACCGCACGGCGTACCCGGACGCCCGCATACTTTTTGCCGATGAAAAGACTTTCTCAACCGCCAACCGCGTGAAATTCCTGCGGAATATGCAGAACAACGACTACGACTGCATAATAATGTCGCACGACCAGTTCGGTAAAATCCCGCAGTCGCGCGATTTGCAGGAGGAAATAATGCAGGCGGAGCTTGACACGGTGGAGGAAAACCTCAATGTTCTCAAGGAGCAGGGAAAGGACATCTCCGTAGGTATGCTCAAAGGACTTCAAAAACGGAAGGCGACTCTCGAAAAGCGACTTGAAACCATACGCTACAAGATGGAAAAGGAGAAGGACGAGGTGCTTGACTTCAAGAGCATGGGCATCGACCATATCTTTATTGACGAGAGCCACTATTTTAAGAACCTGACCTTCAACACCCGTCACGACCGTGTGGCGGGACTCGGCAATTCCGAAGGGAGCAACCGCGCCCTTAACCTCCTTTATGCCATACGCACCATACAGGAGTGCACGGGCAAAGACCTCGGTGCTACATTCCTGTCAGGCACGACAATCTCCAACTCTCTGACGGAGCTGTATCTTCTGTTCAAATACCTGCGCCCCAATGCTCTGGAATCTCAGCAGATAAATTGCTTCGACGCATGGGCGGCGATTTTCGCAAAGAAAACGACCGACTTCGAGTTTACCGTGACTAATACGATAGCCGCCAAAGAGCGTTTCAGGTATTTTATCAAGGTGCCGGAACTGGCAGCATTCTACAACGAGATTACCGACTACAAGACCGCGGAGGATGTGGGCGTTGACCGCCCGGAGAAGAACGAGATCATGTGCAATATTCCGCCCACGCCTGAGCAGGAGGAATTTATCAAAAAGCTGATGGTGTTCGCCCAGACCGGCGACGCCACATTGCTGGGCAGACTGCCTCTTTCGGACAGCGAGGACAAGGCGCGTATGCTCATAGCCACCGACTATGCCCGCAAGATGTCGCTTGATATGCGTATGATTGACCCGGAATATGGCGACAATCCCGGCAACAAGGCGAGTATCTGCGCCGCCAAGATAGCGGAATACTATCGACGCTTCGCCGAATATAAAGGCACGCAGTTTGTTTTCAGCGATTTAGGTACTTACAAGCCGGGCGAGTGGAGCGTGTATGCCGAGATTAAACGGAAACTTGTTGAAGACCACGGCATACCCGCAAGCGAGATACGCTTCATACAGGAGTGCGGCACACAGCGGGCGAAAGACCGCATGATTGCCGACATGAACGCCGGGAACGTAAGAATTCTGTTCGGCTCGACTTCAATGCTGGGAACAGGCGTCAACGCCCAGCAACGCGCCGTCGCAATCCATCATCTTGACTGCCCGTGGCGGCCCAGCGACTTGGAGCAGCGCGAAGGGCGTGCCATACGCAAGGGCAACGAGGTCGCCAAACTCCACAACGATAACAAGGTGGATGTCATAATCTATGCCGTTGAACGCTCACTCGATGCCTACAAGTTCAACCTCCTGCATTGCAAGCAGACATTCATATCCCAGCTCAAACGCGGGGCGATGGGGCTTCGCACGATCGACGAGGGCAGCTCTGACGAGAAATCCGGCATGAACTACTCGGAGTATGTGGCTATCCTGTCGGGCAACACCGACCTTCTTGAAAAGGCTAAACTTGAAAAGCGCATAGCCGCTATGGAGAGTGAACACCGTTCTTTCAACAAGGGTCTTGGTGACAGCCGTGCCAGACTTCGTGACATCACCGACGAGGTTGAAAAACTGGAAATCATTATCGGCAAGATGGAGGCAGACAACTCTCGCTATGCCGCAGTCGTTCAGCGCGACAGTGAGGGCAACCCAGTCAACGCCCTCACGCTTGACAATTGCCAGTTTACCGACGAGGATCGCATGGGTAAATACCTTCAGGCGTTGGTGAAAAACACCAACACACATGGCGAGTATGTCCGTGTCGGCGAAATCTACGGCTTCCCGGTGTGTATCATCTCGGAGAAAGCAATTGTTGACGGTGTTGAGGCAGTCCACAACCGCTTTATGGTGGAAGGTCAGTACAAATACACCTACAATAATGGCAATCTCGCAATGTCAGACACACATGCCGCCTGCATGAACTTCGTAAACGCCCTTGAAAAACTCCCCGAAACAATCCGCCAGCACCGTGAACGAGCCGAGAAAAAGCGTGTCGATGTGCCGACCCTTGAAGCCATCGTGTCGCGCAAATGGGGCAAGGAAAACGAACTGAAAGCCCTCAAATCCGAACTCGCCGCCCTCGACCGTAAAATCACTGCCGAACTGGCACCTAAAAAGGAGGAACAGGACGGCGTTGAGAATAAGCAGGTCAATACTGTCGATACTCCGGCCACTGATACTAAAAAGTCAATGGTTGCAGAACCTCAATTTCGTTATCGACCTATGACTAACCCTCAACGCCCCATTCGACTTATAGGACTATAATTCAACAGCAGACAGATGGAAATACCGTCCTCCATTTGTCTGCTTTTTATCTTCAATGGCTTTGATACCGTATTATTCCTGCTTGGAGGTGGCTAATTTATAGCCTATCCCTCGAACATTCAGAAGTTCCAGCGAGGTTGATTTAGACAGGTATTTGCGGAGTTTATAGATAAATCCGTGAAGACGGTTGAGGTTGTTATAATCATCGTTCTGCCAAATGCGATACATAAGTGTCTTAGCCTCGACTACTTCATTTGGATGGCGGAATAGTTCATCAATGATTACAGCTTCGGTATGTGTCAGTTCGATAGCCTCTTCTCTTATTACAAGTTGTTGTGATGCAAAGTCAAGTGAGCTATCTCCGATATTGAGATTCGTATCTTCGGTAATGCCCTGAGAATTACGCTTCAATAAAGCCTTAATTCTCACAACAAGTTCGAGTATCTGAAACGGTTTGCGGATGTAGTCGTTGGCTCCAAGCTCAAACCCTTTCACCACATCGTCAAGCGCAGTTCTGGCGGTCAAAAAAAGCACGGGTACAGCCGGTGCTGTAAGACGGATAAGCCTTACCATCTCAAAACCGTCCATCTTTGGCATCATCACGTCTGCAACAATAATATCCGGTTCGGACTCCTTGAAGAGTTTAAGCCCGAACTCTCCGTTTGAAGCACAAACGACATCAAAACCTTCACGGGTCAGCGCATCCTGCACAATAAATGAAAGAGTTGAGTCATCTTCTACGAGCAATATCTTATCTTTCCTCATTGTTCTTAAATTTAATTGTGAATTTCGTTCCGACTCCCGGTTTGCTTGTCACATCTATGCTCCAGCCAAGTAATTCAACAATCTGCTTTACATAGAAAAGTCCAAGCCCGTAACCTCCAACCTCATAACGGTCTCCTGAGGTGACACGATAGAACTTATCAAATATATAAGGGAGATTGTCCTTGTCTATTCCTATGCCGTTGTCTGCAATTACAATTGAGTTGTTGTCAGCCATAATTTTTATGTTGACAGTATCTTCGGAATATTTCACGGCGTTGTCTATCAGATTTGACAGGACATTGCCGAAATGTAATGAATCTGCCATGACCGAAAGATTGTCCGGGATTTCAATATCAATCTTCACCGGTTTGTCGGCTTTAAGCTCAATCATTCCCGCGACCTCTACGACAATTGGTTTTACCTCCACATTCTCAATGCTGAGTTTCATCGCTTTGAAGCGTTCCATACTCATTGACAGAATATTCTCAATCATGCCGGAAAGGAAACTCAGTCTTTGCATAATAATCTTAAGGAACTGTTTATTCCTTACCTCGTCACTCTGGTCATAGTATCGGAGCATTGAATCCGCCGCAGAATAAGCCACGGCCACCGGAGTTTTCAGTTCGTGAGTCATGTTGTGAGTGAAATCATCCTTCATCTGCTCAATACTACGCAGTTTTCCAACCCAGTGTAAAAGATACCATATTAGGAAAATCATTAGTGCGAGAACAGCGGATGATGTCGCCAAAATTCCCGCCATTTGTCTGAGGACATGCTTTTGAAGGGGAGAGAAATAAACAGTATAAAGAGGCGGTTCCCCTTCCGTTATAGAAAAGTCGATATGCCACAGTCCTTTGATTTGACCAGCATTTTCGCCAAATGGAACTATTGCCACCCGGTTAAGTTTAATACCATAGTTTTTGAGCTCATTTTGAAGGAGTAATGCCAGTCGATTATAATTACGAGTCGGTATCGTGACGTCCGTTTGTTCCACTGAGTGGAATTCTTCACTCATAGTTTGGTTGACTTTATCCATTTCGTGAATAAAGTCAAAGTTTCCCCCCGAATCTATTTCGCCTTTAACAACAATTCCGACTTTTATTGAAAAATCTTCCTTTAGGCCAGAAGCAAGAGCCTTCCTGTCGATAATTTCCAGCACATCTGCCCTCCTCACACATTCTTTTACGGTCCGAAGAGTCTGCATCCTTATGGATTCGTATAGGCGATGCATATACCAGAAGTTAGCCGTCACCAAAATAGCAATGATTGACAAACAAATGATTGTGATAGTCCTAAAACGTTTCATGTCAACAAAATTAATGAAAAATTACGATAAAATCACCCCAAATTAAGACTAACTAAGACTAAAGGAGATTCAACTAAGACTTTGGAGAAAGAGTTTGCCGTAATTTTGCGCTTGACTTTTTAAGACAAATTATGTTCAAACGATTCAAAATACTATTCATCTTTGTGTCCATCGCTCTTATGGCGATGGCGCAGGAGGTCAGTACCGAATCACTGGATTCAATTATCAACGCCCTTGAACTAAAGGAAGTAATTGTTACTGCTAAAAAAATCCGACAGTCCGGCGATACAATTTCGTATTCTGCTGCTACATACAGAGGTAAAAACGACAAGACTCTTGAAGACTTGTTGCGAAAGATGCCGGGTATTGAAGTAAAAGCCGATGGCCAGATAACTTATAACGGACAATGGATAAATGAGTTTTATATCGAGGGACTTGATATGCTTGGCGGAAATTATGGTGTAGCTACAAGAAATATCGATGCAAATGATATAGGTTCAGTTCAAGTACTGCAAAATCATCAGGATGTGAAATTGCTGCAAGGAGTGAAGAGCGGCAATGCTCCCGCTATGAACATAAAGCTTAAACAAAATGCTCTCGGTATATGGTCATCCACACTTCAAGCAGCAATCGGGACACAGCCCAATATATCTTGGGATGCCTCCGCCACCCTCATGAATTTCCGGCGCAAAGCCCAAAATATCTCTGTTTATAAGACGAACAACATTGGCAATGACTTGAGACAGGATATTGGTGCACCCGTGACATTCAATTCATCTTACGGAACGGGGATACTTTTCCCTGATTCTCCGGGGCTGAATGACACTTACGCATATCGTAACAACTCACATAGCCTGTCGATAAATCAACTTTTCAAGTTAGACGAAGACAAGACATTGGCGTTTAATCTCAATTACCTTTTTGACAAAGAAAAAAGAGAGGCTACAGAGCAAACCACTTATCTTGCCGACAGTATCTCGCGTTTTGTTATAGATGAATCGAATAGAGCCTGTATGCGCCAGCAATTCGTAGGAGCACATGCAGTCTATAAGCTGAACGGTAATGAGCGTTATATCAAAAACGCTTTTACAGCAAGTGCGTCGTTTCCTCATGGCGACGGATCTATCAACGATTTGATAGGACAGCAATTCTCAGGACATTCATTTAATATAGATGATGTGCTGAAGATAAATTATAAGAATAAACAGGGGGGCATTGGCGAGGCGACCTTGCATGCCAATTATACTGATAAATTCGGAATACTTCGGTTGATAGAATGTGGTATGGATCAGACTGTAAGACAAAGAAATCTGAACACCGGCGGAACTGCATCTATAATCGCCGTTGCAGTGCCTCATTTTATGTTCAACCTCAACGGCGGCTTCGATGCGCAATGGCAGCAGGCTAAAACGGAACTGAATCTGGCTGAAAATCTTACATCAGGAAATCAACGAACTTGGCAGTTAGGTGCCAACATCACACCTAAGTTCTTTCTGCATTACGGTCAGCGATTCCAATGGCTGATATACATGCCTGTCGGTTTTGAATATTATACATCGACAGACGGAGAATGGAAATATGACAAAATGTTCTTTTCGTTCAAACCTTACACAAATCTCACTTTCAAACCATCGGAGCGTTTGTCTTTTGCGTTGACATCAACCTGCGAGGAATCTATGCCCGCAGCCCTTTCCCTCATGGCACAGAGGCGATATATTGATTATCGTACTTCTATTTCGAATCCGTACCAACTTGAGGCTAAAATCAACAGGACTATAAAAACGGCCTTAAGTGCAAGTTACCAAAGCGTGCTCGATATGCTGTTTGGAGGTGTGACATTAACACATGCTTATTCCTATAATAGCTTATCCAATGGATATGATGTGACTGACGATATTATCAAGTATATAAGACTGCCGTATGCTACAAGTGGTAATATCTGGNAGGGAGACTAGACATTTTCCAAAGGATTTTTCNAATGGAATTCCAAGATAAGCGAATCGTTTACAATCGGCTCAAGTCAGAATGAGTTTTATGTCGATGATGCCATGCACAGAGGGCGAAACAATTATCTGCGAGCGAACATTTCCTTTACAGCTTCTTTCGCCCGATGGATTACTTTTGAGACTTCAAATGAATTTTCATTATCCAAGACATTTACCGACGGTATAGCCAACGGAAATGCGAAACATACATTCACCAATTCAACATCTTTCGTTATCTGGCCCTGTAAGCAACTTAGCCTGATGCCGACTGTAATGTATTATTACAACGACTATTCAGCGAGTTATAGAAACAATACTTTCCTCAACTGCAATATAGAATATTCCTTAGGGAACGCAATATTATCCCTCAAATGTAGCAATTTGTTGGATTGCAGAATATTTCGCCGCTATAATGATAACGGAATCATACAGTATTCAAGTCAATATCGTCTGCGTGGCCGTACAATCATGCTTGGCATTAGATTCAGCATAAAATAACAACTATGAAAATTATCAACTAAAAAAACACCAATATGAGAATGATTAAAAAGACACTTTTAGCTTTAGCATCTTTAATGATGCTCTCATGTGTGTATGTCTCAGCACAGGTCACAGTTACCTATGCAATGGATACACCGACATTCACACTTGCCCATGAGGATACCGACAAAGCACAAGCACTTNACTCCTGTTATCTAACAATCACCTATCGATTCAAATACAAGGCAACTGAGAAAGACGATTCGCTCAGTCAAGAAGACCTGATGGATCTGCAACTTGGACGTAAATACAACGCCTTCTTCAGTCGCAATCTCCGTGATCTTGACATCCGGAACACTAAAGAACTCAAAACCACAATGCAATTCCAGACCGTGCCGGAGAATTATGTCGGATTTGACCTTCTTGTCAATCATGCTGATTCGACGACCATTGTCACCCATCGTGTTCCCTATACTTCTCAAGTTATTGAATATACGGAGAATACTCCCGCTCCTGTATGGACGTACGTTCTTGAAGACACAGCCACAGTGATGGGCTACCACTGTCATGCGGCTAAATGTACCTACGGAGGGCGCGAATGGAAAGTATATTACACCAATGACATTCCGTTGCCATACGGTCCGTGGAAACTAAACGGAGTCAAGGACCTTGTTCTTAAAGCAGAGGATTCCGAGCATAATTTTGTGTTTGAGGCAGAAGGCTTAACGCAAAAAACGCAGCCGATAATCCGTTATGACTGGAACCGTAAAACCATGAATAAAGAAGACTGGAAGCGATTTGAGCGTGAAATGTATCAAAACGCAGGAGCATTTGTCCGCAATACCGGCGCACGGATTATAATTATGGATAATAGTGAGCAAGGTTTCCATCGTCTGAATGAAGATTGGTCACAGTTCTATAACCCATTAGAAAAATAACATGGAAAAAGGCAACTCTATAATCAACAGCACAGGCTAAGCATTAATACTAAAATTTATAACACATTAAAGGAACTCTGAAAGAAACAGCTAATCATACAAACAAAAATTCGGTCCTCGGCAGCTTTGTCGGGGACTGTTAATGAATAACCTCAAATGTTTAATTATAATCTTATGAACAAGGTACTCATTGTTGATGCCTCCGAATCAGACCGTCGGCTTATGGTGGGCATGCTTGTCAAGCACAGTTATGAGCCGATTGCCGTCGAGACGATGGAGGTAGCAAAGGACGAGGTGGCGAAATTGCCACCCGGCGCAGTGATTGTCGCGGCGATGAAATTCGTCCGTGGCACAGCGCAGGAGTTAATCAACTGGCAGAAGGCGGAGGGATATGGATTCCCCGTAATCGCCATAGTGGACAATCTCAACCCGTTGGATATTGCCGATGTGATGAAGGATGGCGGTGCCGTCAACATCATTCAGCGTCCGGCAATGGACAAGCAGCTTGTCGAAACAGTGGGCAGGTATGCAAGACCGGGCAGAACAATGCTGTTGCTTCCTGACGAGCTTATACCACGCAAAAGTGAGGCATTTGCCGGGATTGAAAGGGCAATAAGAAATATTGCCGCGACGGACGTCAATGCCGTCATTTTCGGCGAATGCGGTTCAGGGAAAGAGCAGATTGCAAAAGAGATTTACAGGCTCAGTTCACGGTCACAAAAGCCATGTACCGTCATAGAAGCCGGCGGCGCGGCACTTGTCGGCAACCATGACCCTGCAAATCTGCGAAGTGAAGTCCTTAACCGTATGGAAGGATACTTCAAGAAGGCTGACGGCGGTACGATCATAATCAAGAACGTGCAGTTGCTGACCTTCGAGAAACAATCGGTACTTCTTCACATACTTGAAAACGAGCATCCGAATGTGAGGGTTATATGCACAGCAGACCCCGACCTGCGCCGCATGGTGTCTGAAAAGACGTTCCGCCCAAATCTGTTCTATACTCTACGACCGGTTGACATCACAGTGCCGCCATTACGGGAGGTGACCGAAGACATCGTGCCGTTGTCAGACTATTTCCTGACACGTTTTGCCCACAACAGAGAACAGCACAGGAAAAAGCTCGATGCCTCGGCAGTCAAAGCGTTGAAGCTGCACCCGTGGCCCGGCAATGTAAGGGAACTGAAAGACACCGTCCTCTATGCCGCATTCCATTCAAAGACAGATATAATATCGGCAACTGACCTCAATTTCAGCCAGTCGGAGCCTGATGCAGATGACAGCCTTACTCTGCGCAAGCCGCAAAAAGACAAGGAAAAAATCATTGAGGCGTACCGTCGCAGTGGTTCTTGGACAGGAGCGGCAAAGCTGTTGGGAATCTCGGAACGCGCTCTGATAGAACAGCGTAAAAAACACGGCATCGGCAAGAAGGGCGAGCCGGAGGTTTGACAGCTCACCAAAAATCACTAACTT
This sequence comes from Barnesiella sp. CU968, assembly GCF_905219685.1. NCBI lineage: Bacteria > Pseudomonadati > Bacteroidota > Bacteroidia > Bacteroidales > Barnesiellaceae > Barnesiella > Barnesiella sp. CU968. Next base: position 1,293 of record NZ_CAJMXD010000045.1, on the reverse strand, counting down.
TGCAGTGTTAAAATAGCAAAGACCGCGGTTGTAGAGTCAATCGCTTCAAATTTATAGGATAACATAACTTCCGCATAAGTTCTATTGTAAATCTGGACAATTTATAAGAACGAGCTTGGCGTGATGCTTATGCTATGCTTACCGCATAGCGTGCATACACGGCTAAATCGTTCAAGGCAGTCCAGAGCCATCAATAGAGTTAGCGTGAATTGCACGCTATTTTTTTTGCCTTAATCTAATCTGCCATTTATTCATTTTAAGGATATATTTCACGCTTAATCTTCAGGTTTATTTACTATCCAGCGTGAAAGCAAAAATTTAACTATTGTAAATTTCAAGCAGTTAAGAGGCTGCTATTTAGTGTGTTGTTGATTTTAACACGCCTCGGATCACCTCAATTTTCAACCATTCGGTTATAATTTCAACCGAGGGCTATTCCTCGCAAACCAAACCCAAAACAACCGAATGGAAACAAAAAATCCACCCAATGCCACCGACTTCGTAAAGAAGTCATCCACAAGAAACAAAAAACGTTCATTCAAGCGTAAGTTCGACAGAAAGCAAGCATGTTCCGCTCCTGTGTGCGATGACAATGCTGAGAATATCGACTGGTTTGTAGGTTGCCTCATGTTCTTATTTTTGAGCGTGGCACTCAGAGAGATGTTCAGCACCACAGACGCGGAATGACATTANGGGCAACGTAACATCCACCGAAGCGGATTTCAAGACCGCTGTGATTGCAGGCATGGCTCTCGCCGGCATCAGAACTCACAATGACGACATTCGCGCATCTCCCGAATTATTTTACCACGGTAAGCGTATCATATCCCTTGATGATGTGACATTAGGGTTGCACATCTCCAAAAAGACAATGCGCAAATACCGTGACGAGGGAAAGATTGAGATCCACGAAAGTCTGACCTGCGGGGCGGCATTCGTGACACAGGAAGCCTTCAATGATTTCATAGACAATCACTTCATCAGCTCCCGGCATCCGGACTATCCCAAGATGAAGAAAAAACATAACAACACCGGTGGAAACACCGATAAATAATCACCGCTAAATCTTTAATTCACTCATGGAAGAAAATCCAAAGGAAGAAGTGCTGATTGCCCGCGACAATGAAACCGGGCAGGTAGGCGCGGTCGTCGGTCAGAACCCCGACGGTACCCCAAAAATGGCCGATGTAAANTCGACCCCGTTAAGCGAACTCATCAAGTTCACCAAAGGGCAAAACCCCATCGAGGCATTCATCGCCAACTTCATGCGTCAGGCGAAGAACCCGACCACCT
>NZ_CAJMXD010000044.1:0-12599 GCF_905219685.1 Barnesiella sp. CU968 | reverse complement strand
GTATTCAGGATGACTATCCTGCATGCCAACCGGATAACAGATACGGCGGAGTTTTAAAACTCCGCCGTATCTGTTATCCGGTTGGCATATTCATCCGTGCCTGTGTCTGCGGCAACTGTCATTTTCTGAAAGGCACCGACCAGATTACCCTGACAGGCACAAGTTGCCCTTCGTGCATGCCCGGAGTCCATTCCGGCATCTTGCTCATAATCCTTATCGCCTCCTGGTTAAGGGAATGTTCAACACCTTTGAGAATGGAGATATGGCTTACGGAACCATCGGTATTGACAACAAACGAACATGTAACCCTGCCCTGTATCCCTTTTTTATATGCCTCGGCAGGATACTGCCTGTTTTCATTTATAAATGCCACAAGCTTGGCGTCACCGCCGGGAAAACTCGGTTTTTTCTTCACATAATCATATTCGTACACCTCCATGTAGACTTTGGCTCCGGAGGCACCGTTGCCAGCCTTGACACGGCATGTCTGCGCATTGCATTCTCCCGCCCACATCAGCGATATAAAACCAAACAAAAGCGATATATATAGATGGATTCGTGTCATTCAGTTTAAATTTGCGTGAAATGTATATTATTCGGATGCAAATTTAAAATGTTAGCTTCAATAAATCAACCGCCATACACTTAAATATCGTTAATAATTTTTAAACGGATGCCGAAGACGCGGCATATCATGAAACGCTGTTCAGCATCCGGACATCCCGTAACGAGACACCGAAAGACGTTTCATCGGTAAATATGGCGGAAGATTATACGAAGAAAGAGGGTTTTGACGTTAATAGAAAGATGAAATCCGCGGACAAACTGAAAATATACGCTACCGCACTGATTGCTTCGGGACTGTCTTTTACGGCAGGAGCCCAGCTGACGTCTTCCGGTTATGGCTTTCTTGACATACCGGTATCTTCACATGTGCACGCTCTGGGCGGGGTAAACAGCGCGATAATCGACAATGACATCATGCTCGTTGACCAGAATCCGGCTCTGCTGGGTCCGGAAATCGGAACGCAGGCTGCCGTTTCATATATGCACTATATCGGTTCCGGAAATTTCGGCGGTGCTCGTTTCGGGATGCCGGCAGGAGAGCGCGGAGCATGGGCGGCAGGCATTCGTTATCTCAACTATGGTGCGTTCGACGGATACATGTCCGACGGAACAGCCACTGGATCTTTCACTCCTGCCGACATCGTGTTTGAAGGTTCATATTCACATGACATCACCGACAGACTCCGTGGCGGCATAAACTACCGCATGATATACAGCAATTACGAGCAGTACAATGCATTCGCAATGGCTGTGGATCTGGGCATAAACTATTATAACGAGGAGAAAGACCTCTCTTTTTCCGCCGTGCTCACCAATATGGGAGGACAGATAAAACGTTTCGACTCGGAATATAACCGCCTGCCGTTTGATTTCCGTCTCGGTTACATGCAGACAATCGGATCGTCTCCTTTCCAGATCTCTATAAACGCCTGGCATCTGACACGCTGGAAACTTCCCTATTATTCACACGACAAAAACGATACGGAAAAGAGACAGGAGATAAAATCAGGCTTTTTCTCGGATCTGTTCAGGCATCTTGTGTTCGGTCTGCAATATTCTCCATCCGAACGCTTCTATCTCGGCATAGGATATAACTACAAGACGAGAACGGACATGTCGGCATATCAACGGAATTTTCTGTCAGGATTCACCCTTGGCGGCGGCATACGCGTGCGAAGCTTCGGCTTCGGCGTCTCCTATGCGATGCCTCACAAATCAGCTTCAACGCTGATGCTCAACCTTAACTGGATTATCCGGGAATTTTAAACAGTTTATAAAAACTTTTTACATACCCCTGTTGTTTATTTAGTAAATAAACAGAAATCGTTAAGGTTATGGATACGAAGGAAAAACACATCAGGGAAAACGAATCCGAACTCAAAAGAGAGATTCGTGAAGCACGCGAAGGCTATGTCAATCCCATGGCAGAAGGTCTCAAAGCCAATGGCAAGATACGGAAAAACAATAGTACAAGAAAAACCAACCGTCTCTGGTTGTGGCTCGGCATACTTATACTGATCTTTATCCTCATATGGTGGCTCTTCTCTATAGGTACGTTCAATGATCTCATAGGCACTGCCAACGGATAATCACAGACACCCACACCCGGCCATTCATGGTTCTTATAAAGGGCGCTTTTTTTCAGATGGACCGGGAAAACGAAGACCTCAGGAACACTCCCGAGGTCTTTTTTAATTTATATTTATAACGAGACGTTCTCTCAAAGGGGCTTCGCGCCTACCGGAGCCGAACGCCTTTCTTGTCTTTATAACGTCTCGTATCTGCCTATGGTTCAACTGCGGCTTGCACGCTTACGCTCGTTCTCATCAAGAATAACCTTTCTCAGACGGATATGGTTGGGGGTTACCTCAACATACTCGTCTTCCTTGATATATTCGAGTGCCTCCTCAAGAGAGAAGACAACCGGGGGAACGATGCGAGCCTTGTCGTCAGCACCCGACGCACGCATGTTTGTAAGTTTCTTCGACTTCGTGACGTTGACTACAATGTCGTTCTCTTTGGCGTTCTCGCCCACGACCTGACCGGCATACACATCTTCCTGCGGGAAAATGAAGAAACGGCCGCGGTCCTGAAGCTTGTCGATGGCGTAGGCGTAGGCTGTGCCCGCCTCCATCGCTATCAGTGAACCGTTTGTGCGACGCTCTATATCACCCTTCCACGGCTGATACTCAAGGAAACGGTGAGCCATGATGGCTTCTCCGGCTGTAGCGGTAAGCACATTGTTGCGCAAGCCGATGATGCCGCGCGAGGGTATATGGAATTCGATGTCTATGCGGTCGTTGCGGGTATCCATCGATATGATATCCCCCTTGCGGCGGGTGACCATATCCACGACCTTCGATGAATATTTTTCAGGAACGTTGATTGACAATGCCTCGATCGGCTCGCATTTCTTGCCATCGATTTCCCGAATGATGACCTGCGGCTGACCGACCTGCAGCTCATATCCCTCGCGGCGCATCGTCTCTATCAGAATAGAAAGATGCAGCACTCCGCGTCCGAACACAGTCCATTTGTCTTCATTCACGCTTTTCTCCACTCTTAGCGCAAGGTTTCTGTCAAGCTCTTTCTCAAGACGGTCGTTGATATGGCGTGATGTCACGAATTTGCCGTCTTTACCGAAAAACGGCGAGTCATTGATTGCAAATGTCATCGACATAGTAGGCTCGTCGATTGCGATACGCGGCAACGGTTCCGGATTGTCAAAAAGAGTGAGGGTGTCTCCGATCTCGAAGTTGTCGAGACCTACAATGGCGCAGATGTCGCCGCTTGACACTTCCTGAACCTTCTTGCGCCCCATGCCTTCGAACGTGTGGAGTTCTTTGACCCGCTGGCGCGTCACTGTGCCGTCTTTCTTGCAGAGACCGAGTTCCTGTCCTTCGCGGATTGTGCCTCTGTGCACGCGTCCCACTGCGATACGTCCCACATAATTGCTGAAGTCAAGACTTGTGATGAGCATCTGCGGATCGCCCTCAAGCTGTGTGGGAGCCGGGATATTGTCGATTATCGCATCAAGCACCGCGGTGATGTCCTCTTTAGGCTCACGCCAGTCCGCCGACATCCAGTTCTGCTTCGCCGAACCGTATATCGTAGGAAAATCAAGCTGGTCTTCCGTAGCGTCGAGATTGAACATCAGGTCGAAAACCATTTCATTCACTTCATCGGGACGACAGTTCGGCTTGTCAACCTTGTTTACCACAACAACCGGCTTCAGACCCATCTGAATAGCTTTCTGCAGCACGAAACGAGTCTGTGGCATCGGTCCCTCGAATGCATCTACAAGCAGCAGACAGCCGTCTGCCATATTGAGCACACGCTCCACCTCTCCTCCGAAATCCGCGTGTCCGGGAGTGTCTATGATATTGATCTTCGTGCCCTTATAATTGATTGATACGTTTTTAGAAAGGATTGTTATGCCGCGCTCGCGCTCCAGATCGTTATTGTCGAGAATTAACTCTCCGGCATTCTGGTTCTCTCTGAAGAGATGACCGGCAAGAAGCATCTTGTCTACAAGTGTCGTTTTGCCATGGTCGACATGCGCGATTATCGCGATATTTCTTATATTCTGCATACCTTTGTTTGTTTCAGTCTGCAAAATTACAAAAAAATCCCCTACTTCATGTTATAAAACATAATTTATTTCACTTGATTCATTCTTGTTACACGTCCGTATACACGTTTCATACCCCTTTGCGCACATTATCGAAACCTATCTCAGGCAACCCTGCCACCCTGTCAGAAAGGATAGCCGATTGCCAGATGGAAGGCGAATGCCTTCTTGAAGGCGATGTTGAAATAATGGTTCGTGCCGTTGTAATACGGGGCGTGGAGACCATAGCCGAGATCACCGCGAAGCACAAGCATCCCGATGTCGACTCGCAGTCCGACTCCGGTGCCGAGCGCGAGATCCCGCAAAAAAGTCTTGCCGCACAGTTTGCCTCCGGGGCGTGCCGGATCATTCTCGAGAAGCCAGATATTGCCGGCATCCAGGAATACGGCACCGTGCAAGATACTGACTATCGGGAACCGGTATTCGGTGTTCAATTCCAGTTTGAATGTTCCTGTCTGGTCGAAATACCCGTTCTGCATGTTTGTTGGCGGGCGGTAACTTCCCGGTCCGAGCGACCTCACGGTGAAAGCCCTTATAGAGTTTGCCCCTCCTATATAAAACTGCTCGGAATAAGGCACTACCTTTGAATTGCCGTATGCATGCGCGGCACCTATGAGGACTCGCGATACGAGCCATTGGTCTGTGCCTCTGACAAGACGCCGGCTATACACAAGCTGCGCCTGTCCTTTGACAAACTGAGAGAAGGGTGTGCCGAAAAGATGCTTCTCCCCTTTCACTCCGCAAAGGCTGTAGATGCCGTCAAACACGTTGCCCGCCTCAGTCACGGTGGCGGTGAAATTGATTCCGTTGATTTTTTCTCGTTCGAGAAACTTGTCGAGCGTGTAAGTGTAGCTCATCTGAGGAATATACTGGCTCTGGAAGCTCAGTGCCACAGCCGGATTCGCTGCCATTACCGAGTCAAACGCCTCTGTGGTGTGCATGAGCTTGTTGTAGGTGAGTTTGAACAGTGTAAGCTGGTTGAGGACATTGCGCGACGGATGCCATTCATAGTTGATTCCGGCATGGAAATCAGCTAATTTGAAATAATGCGGACGGTTCATGATATCCATTCCAAGAGAGATTGTGGTCCAGTTCAGCTCTCTGTCGGTGCGGCGTATGAACCGTGGAGCCAGAAGTCGCGGGAAGGCGAGAGAACCGGTGACACCGAATTCGTAACTGTTGAAGATGCTTCCGCGGTTGCGTCCGGTCTGCCATTCATAATTGGCATTGAACTGCACCGATAGTTTCTCCCCTCCGCCGAAAGTGTTGTTGTTGGTGACTCCGAGCACAAGACCGGGACCAAGATAAGAATTGGACTTATATGCCACGTTGGCTTCAAGCGTGGCTTCCATCGGGCGGTCGAACTGGCATGTTATGTACAAATCAAGACGGGGATCGACCGATGACGTGTCTGCAGGCACCGCCTGCATCTGGATATTACTGAACATGCCGAGACGAGAGAGTCTTTCCTGCGTGCGGTCCATGTTCCACACCGAGAAGATGCGCCCTTTGCGGAATGTTATGCAAGAGGGTATCACATTCTTTCGCAGCTTTGCAGGACGATACACAATAAGCTTTCCCTTGTCGGTCTCGATGGTGTCGGGAACGCCCGGATTCTTCGTGCTTCGTCTGAGCACGTAGGTATACACATCCCCTACCCTGTATTGCCGGCGTGCGAGCTCCGGAACATTATCGGCAAGAGATACGCGCAATGCCACCGCATGCGGTGTTATAAGGCTGTCGGCAAGATACTCTATATATTCGGGTCTGAAATAATAATATCCAAGATTTCGGAGTGTATTGGCGATCTTTGTGCGCACAACCTCAAGTGAATCCACACAGAAACGTTCACCTTTGACCAGATATTTGCTCCGCTTGGAGATCGTGTCTATGAGAAATCCGAGTTTTGTTCCGTCGTTTATGTACTGTATACTGTCGATCAGATATGGTTCAGGAAGTTTTGCGTCATATATAACCTTCGCCTTTTTCGGATTCTTTCCGCTTTTCAGGGAATAAGACACTCTTGAACCGAAATAGCCGTTGTTGTCGAGTATGGATTCAAGCATCTTGACACGCACTTCCGGACGGGCGTCACTCACGAGGACGGGCTGCTCGGCAAGTTTTTTGTATATCCATCCTTTTAACCCTTTGGCTGAGTCGTTCATGTGGTTGTAAGCCCACAGTCCTATGGGGAAAGGATTGCGGATATAGGGAGATATGAACGGCCAGGGATTGTTGGGTCTCACATTTACGGCTTTCTGCATGTCTGACACCATCTCCCCCGGAGCCTTGTCTCCGGCGGCGGGAGAGACATTAAGTTTCATTCCGTTATACAGTATCTCGCCATCCTCAAGTTTCGATGTGGTGGAGCATCCCGAAACGATGAAGACCAGTACAAGAGCCGTCAGAACAGGAATATGCATCGGCTTTATATTTTTCATATATGTTTTCTTCTTATTAATCATCATCCTCTTTTCTGATCTTTACATTGCCGGTTGCGGCCGTATCCTTATCCTCACGCAAGATTGTGTCGCCGACGGCGGTTGTGTCGGGATTCTCTTTTTTCCGTCCGTGCCTTATCCGGAAAAGATGAAGCAGATTGTTAAGCTTGCGTTTCATCACGAATCCGGCTCCCGTCTCGGTGATCTCTCCTTCGAGAATACTCTCGAATCCGGTATGCCGGAACAGTTTTACCGACATATTCACGGTTTCCGTCTGCTTGAGTATGTATTCGGCGGAAATGTCGCTTATAAGGTTCTGGCTGAGATTCTCGTCGGCGGAGGCGTCTGTGGAATAATTTCCTCCGACCTGGATCTTGAACCTGTTGTTGAAAAGGGATTTCGACACCTGGTAGCTGTAGCTCATCTGCGTGCTGTTAGAACCATCCTGTGTCCTGTCGTACTGGTCTACACCGAAAGAGAGATCTACGCCGCGAATATTCTGCGCCGCCCAGTTGTTGATGGTGGATGCCAGATAACCGTACAACATACCTGTGCTGAAACCCGGTGTGCCCATCTTGGTGCCTGAACCCGTATAATGACCGGTAAGGACAAGATTCATTGCCGTTGTCTGCCTTTGGTCTGCACTCATCGACTGCAGTTCGTTCTTGATGCTCGCGTCATCCTCGGTCGACATGTCAAAACTGATTTTCGGAGCATTGAGATTTCCTCCCGCCATCAGTGTCACGAGGAAATTGACCAGCCTGCTGCCTGACCCTTCCGTCACGTTAGTCTTGATATTGTCTGTGGCTACTATGTCAAGTTTCGGATTCATTATGTCTCCTGCCCAGGTCACATGGCTCGATGGCTTGAATGTGAATGTCTTCTCTCCCACCAGCGGAAGGCTGTAGCGGGCAAAACCGTTGCCCAGCGTCAGGACTCCGTTGAGACGCATGTCACCCATGTAGTTCTGGAAATAGTTAAGAGTACCGGAGGGCTGCAGTTGCACGCGGTCCCGGCTACTGGTGGAAAGCAGCACCGTCGCCTGCGTTCCGGGAGATATTGTCAGTCCGGCTCTGATTCGCATGGTCGATGTCGGTGCTACGGAATCCGCACCGGCAACCTGAGTGGTGTCATTGAAATTCACGAATTTGACAACGTCATCGGTCGTACCGCCCGATAGCCCCGATTGCACTGTGTTAAGACGATATGTCACATCGGATGTGCCGAGAATATTTAGCTTGGCTTTTATATCCATAAGGTTTGTGGAACCTTTGACAGTACCGTCGAGATTTATGAACAGTTTTCCGAAAAGGTCTGCTTTCGAACGGCTGTCGCTCTTCACGAGCTGGCAATTGCCGGCAGTAATCCCGAGGTCAAGAAGTATGTTGCCTAACGATTGGGCGTTTACAGAGCCATCAATAGTCAAGGGATTGTCATTTGCCCCGTAGATATCGAATTTGTCGAAATCTATGACACTGCTCCGCACTGTCACCGGGACAGTGTCGAAACTAAGCTTGCATCCTGCCATGGGGATATAGACCGAAGCATCCGCAAATGAGATGTTCCCGTTAAATATCGGTTTTGAGAAAGTTCCGTCCATCCTCATTTCTCCGTTGAGGTTTCCAGAAAGAGTCGCCATGTTGTCAAGGAAAGGATTGGCGAGTTTCAACGGGAATTCCGTCAGGCGCACTCCTATGCTGTCAGGGGTCATTCCGGCTGTTGAGTCTTTGCGGACATTGGCATATGCTGCAATTGCCGGTTCGCCGTTTATCAGCATGGCGGCGTTAACATCCGTACTGCCATCGTGCGCCATCCCGGCATCAAGTTTCAGGTCGAAGTCTCCGAGATCATTTTTCGCATAGGTCAGCTTGCGGATGCCGAGTGTGCCCTTGCCTGAGAGCGTTGAGCCGTCATAGAGCACATGAAGATCGGAATTGACAGAGCCGGTCACCGGCAGAGCGAGCAACGACATGCTCAGGAAGTCTTCGATCTTGATATTCTCGAGTTTCATATGAAGTTCGTCAAGACCTGAAGACACGGGCTGAGTCTGAAGAAGAATGCTGCTTTCGTCACTGCTCGCCTGCAGATTCGCCTCGACTTTCATATTGTGGATATTGTAGTCGATGAAGTTGTCATCATTAAGAGTCCAGGGCAGATATGCGATTGTGGACTTCAACGGCGTGAAGTGGACCGAGACCACGGAATCCTGCAACGCTGCTGTAAGACCGATTCTATAACCCGTCTTTCCTTGAAGATTGCGCTGAGTAAGAAAAGCACCAAGACGGTTTGAGCCTAAATAACCGTTGAGGTTCACTTGCGCGAACTCATCCATGGTGCCGGGACGGTTGCCCATGTGTATCCTGTAGTCAAGCAGACTGCGCCGTTCGGAAAGCAAGAGTCCGATGGTATCTATCTCAATAGAGCCTGAAGTCAGATGTCTCAGCCTCAGGTCTCCGTGAAAGAGCGAATCTTTCTGTAACGAGCCGTAGACAGTGTCAAGACTCATACCCGCCGGAACCATGAACTGGTTGAGAAGACCGCGCCCCGAGGCATTGAAAGACAGGGTGAAGGGAGGAAGAGCCGCGCTGAGCGCATCCATGCGCAGATCACGGGTTTTGACCTGTGCCATTATCTCATCCGATACCTTGGTCATGGCTTCCACAAGCATCTTCAGTCCTTCAGGACTCCGGAAAGCCAGCGATGTCATATAGGAATCGACATCGGCGGATGTTGCGTTTTCCGTGGCTTCGACACGAGCCGTGAGCCCCCCTGGCAAATGTATATACTGATTTGGCAGATTCCAGTCGAAATCCACGAGTTTAATGTCTGCGGAATAAAGCCAGCGGTCAGGACTGGCGGTGCCGCTGATATATATAGTTCCCTTTCCGTTGTTCATCTCGGGTGACATGCCCAGTTTCCGAAGGTCAAGATCCCGGATACGGGCGGCGATGTCGAACACATAATCATCAGGGTGTATTGAACCGTTGCCTTCGAGTTCAAGATTCAACCCATCGTTGGCTGAGACCGCATATATATCGAAGTTATTGTCAGGATGCAGAATCACATCGGCACGTATGTTTCTGTATTCGCGCTTGTTATATTCCATTGAATTGATCCGGACTCTTGCATCCGTGACTGCGCTTCCGCTCAGAGGATTGAAGCCTGCGCCTTCCGCCTGCACCTCCGCCGTCACACTGCCGATTCCGAGCGATGGCACGAACTCACCCACGTTAAGACCTTCAACTTCAACGTTTATGCTGTATTTTTCGGAATTCATGCCTACATGACCTGTGCCCGCGGCATTCCCCGCAGTACTTGTCAGCGTAAAGTCGGCGCCATAATTCTCCCTCTCCGCCGTGGCTGTTCCTGCCAGATGAAAAGCCGGTACTTTTATTCCGGAGTCTCCCATAAATCTGTCTACAAGACGCGGATCGGAAAGATTACCGTCAAACTCCAGTTCCGCCTCCATCTTCTTTATGTCAAGAGGATTGTCGGCATATCCGGAGGCATGCAGCGACAGGACATCGCGCAGACTTGCCTCCAGATTGCTTATTTCCACAGATTCGAGCGAGCCCTCNGCTTTCAGTTCCACATCAAGCGGATTGCGACCNGGCAGCATCGATGTGTATTCTTTAAACGCAGGCATAAAGGAATCTATGTCGGGCATACCGATACGGGCATCCACATTCACGTTGACAGGAGCCTGCGGTTTGAGTTCCATAAGTGCGAAAGGGACATCGGCATCTCCTCTGACGTAGGAATAAAGTGTGGCTATATCAAGATTCTTAAGCGCCAGACCGGTGGAATCTACATTAACACTCCCCTTGCCGCTTACAATCTGCAGACCGCTGCGTTCCTTCGCCTGAAGACGCGTGATCGGCAGTCTTACAGTCGATGACTCGTTATAGAAATCCTTCATCCCGAGTGCGATCTCCGAAACATCTATGTATGACGCATCGAAGCCGGGTTGCGGTGTAGCGCCTTTCATGGCATATATGAAACTGAAACCGTCAAGAGAGATGGAATCACCCTTGATCTGCATGGGCGGACCGGACGAGGGCTCTGATTCGGGAGCCGGATGCGCGGCTACCCACTCGGGGGTCGGAGTGTAATATGCGCCGGAACCGTCGGCTACAGATGCAAGTGACCAGCGGACACTATTTTTGCTGAGATCAACGACTCCCCGCTTAAGGTTTATATCAGCCGCCCTGAGATAAAGGGTGTCGATTGTCGGAAGCATAGACATGGCAAACGAAAAGTTTTCAAGCCTGAGATCATTCGCTTTTATTAGAAACGGAGTAGAGGAAGAGGAATCCTTAGGTGCAGGCTTCTGTTTCCATACATTCATATATAGCTTGAGATCACCGTCGCGAAGCAATGCCTTGTTCAGACTTATCTCGCCGCTTGACATATTTGCCGAACTTTTGTCATCCACATCGAGCAGACCGGCAGAGACCTGCATTATCATGGAGGAATCTGGCGAGACCATGCGGTAATAGCCTTCTTCGAGCATAAGCCGTTTTATCCTCACGTCAAGACGCAAAAGCGGCAGCAGCTTCACATCGGCAATGACTTTTTTAGCCCTGACCATCGTGTCGGCGTGCTGATCGAGAACCACAACACTGTCAAGACTCACATCGAGAGGAAAACTGAGTCTGAACCTCCCTATGTCAACCTTCATCCCCGTGGATTTATATACAAATTTGCAGGCTATGTTCTTAACAGCCGTCTGCACCGGCGGAATATACAAAAGCACGGGCAACAACATAATCACCACCAATACGCAAGCCAGAGTCTTAAGCGTGCGTCTCAGCCATGTCGGTCTGACGAGATGCCTTTTCGGAGGCTTCCCGGAGCTGACCTGCGGATCTGTATGTGATTCCTGCGTCTGAGTCTGTTCAGGATTTTTGTTTTCTTCCATGTGGGAATCGTGTGAATAAGTACCAAAGCAATGCGGCTGCAACCGCACCGGCAGCATCTGCCAGCATGTCGTAAAAATCGTAAGAACGTCCCAGATCCATCTCTCTTTGCAGCAGTTCGATCACAACACCGAAGAGTGTGGAGATAGACGCCGCCATTATAACTGACAATACGGAAAGCCTGTGCCAGCCGCGTGAACGCGAACAGTCGGTGAGGATCATGAGCGCGAGACCGCCGAACATTATGGCATGAACCACTTTGTCTGCGCCGGGAAACAATTCCGGCTTCATATCGCCTAACGGACGGGGAACAAGCGTGAGCCACAGGATGGCTGCCACTGTCACTGCCGTCAGAAGCCATGAAGGCAATTTCTCTATTATACGCCGCGCTTTATCCATTATTGTCAATTATGTTAATATAACAAAAAAGCAAAGGATTTTCTCCTCTGCTTTTAAATTTCTCTGAAATTGCAGAATTATTTTCTGATTCCAAGCTCTTTCTTTGCGATGATCGCGCGATAACGGTTGATGTCTTTGCGGATCAGGTAATCAAGAAGGCTACGACGCTGACCAACGAGAGCCTTGAGGGCACGTGCGGTTGTGAAGTCCTTGTGATTCTCTTTGAGGTGCTCGGTAAGATGCTTGATACGGATTGAGAAAAGCGCAATCTGGCTTTCGGGGCTGCCTGTGTCTGTAGGACCCTGTCCGTAAGTCTCGAAAATGTGTTTCTTTTCTTCTGCTGAAAGATGCATGATTGAGAGAATTTAAAAAATTAATAATTGTTTGGGACTTTTCTTTGAAAAGCCGCTGCCGGGGCTCTCTCAGCCCTTACCGGCCACTTTTCTCGAAAAGCGCTGCAAAATTACAAAAATATTCCATAACTGCAAAATTTAACACCGTTCAATTTGCTGATGATAATAAATTTTATTAATTTTGCATCGCATTTTTCCGCCAAGGCTCGAAAAGTGAGGCTTAGAAGAGCCTCCGCCCAACGGATTCATTTATAATTCAATAGTTTAAATGTACGCTATCGTAGAAAAT
>NZ_CAJMXD010000043.1:0-12612 GCF_905219685.1 Barnesiella sp. CU968 | reverse complement strand
GAATGGGGGGCTTAAATGGGGCGGAATAGGGCGATATGGGGCTGGATGGGGATAGTGCGGTGATAAGAAATAAAAAGGTGATTATGATAAAGAGTAAGTTTTTGATTTCTTGCGTGCTGGCATTCGCAAGTGTCTTTGTCTCCGAAGCGGAGCCGAAGTATGTGTTCTATTTTATCGGTGACGGCATGGGATTCAATCATGTATTGAACGCGCAGTTATATCAGACTGATGTAATTGGTTCCAAAGATACATTGACAATGTTAAGGATGCCGGTCATGTCAGCAGCGAGAACTCATTCTTTTTCATCACGGGTGACTGACTCCGCGGCAGCGGGAACCGCTCTCGCCACAGGACGTAAGACCCGGAACGGAATGCTCGGCATGGGACCAGACACCGTGGCTGTGACATCAATTGCGGAGGTGCTTTTCAAACGCGGGTGGGGAATAGGTCTTGTTACGACAGACGGAATTGACGATGCTACTCCCGGAGCGTTTTATGCGCATGTCAAGAATCGTGGCGAACGAATGCAGATAGGAAAAGATCTCGCTGATTCAGGTTTTCAGTTTGCTGCAGGAGCCGGTCTTGCAAGAGCACGTGACAAAGAAGGTAAAAAGACAGAATTGCTTGACTATTTTGCAAAACATGGAGTTAAGGTTTCATATGGCACCGAAGGATTGTCGGAGGCTGCCGACCGTATGCTGGTGCTCTCTTCCGATTCTCCTGATGCGTGGACTATCGGATATACGATTGATTCCATACAAGGAGGCATGAAACTTAAGGACATGACATATGCCGGGATACGTCAGCTGATGCGTGTTACTCCCGACAGGTTTTTTATGATGGTGGAGTGCGGCGGTATAGATCATGCCGGTCATTCCAACGATGGAGGGACAATAGTGCGGGAAGTGCTTGATTTTGATGAGTCGCTCAAGCTTGCATACGATTTTTATATGAAGCATCCCGAAGAAACACTGATAGTCGTGACTGCCGATCATGAGACCGGAGGGATGTCGGCAGGTACAAAAGCGACAGGATATTCCATGCGCACATCGCGGGTGGGAGCACAGAAAATTTCCAAGGAGGCATTTGCCGACAGTGTCAAGTCTTTTGTCAGCGGGTCCCGTGAATTTGTCTGGAAGGATATGACGGATTTCATGCAGGAGAAGCTTGGCTGGGGAACGGCATTCAAGCCTTCAGAGCAGCAGAATGCCGAACTTGAGGCAATGTTCGGACAGATGACTACAGGCAGGAATCTGGCGGACGAGAAGACTCTTTACGCTACTTTCGACGGTTTTACGGCACGCGTTTTTGAAATTTTGAATGCTGCTGCAGGATTCGGGTTCTCATCACACAGTCATACGGGTGCGATGGTGCCTGTTTTCGCAATCGGTGCGGGTGCCGAGAGGTTCTCGCCACTTTCAGACAATACTGAAATTCCGCGCCGGATACTTTCGATTGCATTGGGTATACCCGTTGAAGATGTCCCTCTTTGAAATTAATTCTCTCGGGAAAGACAGTTCCTGAGACTGTTGCCGCAACATCATTCAAACGCCCTTCAGGCATCACCATGTGATATGTCTGAAGGGCGTTTGAATGAATGCGTTCTTATATAATTCATGTTAAATTCAAACACTACTATTTCAAAGGAGGAAGAAAGGCATCTTCCAGATGTTTTATTTCATGACTTTCAGGGGTGCCCGTGACTGTAATGATGTCGAGGCGGTAAGGAAACAGATGAGGCAGACCGCGCAGGTATATGTCTCCCCCCTGTATCATCTTTTTTCTTTTCGGGGAATCCACCGTTTCTTCCGGAGACTGGAAATCTCCCTTTCTTGCCTTGACTTCCACAAAAACAATAATACCGTCTTTTTCGGCAATTATATCAATCTCGATTTTATTTCCTATCCTCCAGTTGCGTTCGCGGATAATATACCCGTTAGTGAGAAGATACTCTGCGGCAATATCTTCCGCCATCTTTCCCCACTCGCGGTTTGCTGCTCCCTGTTTTTTCTTGTCAATCATCATTTTGATTTGTTGTCAATAAACTCAATCCATTCTGAACTGAAATTCAATGAATCAAGAACCTCTTTCTCTGTCATGGGTCGAGGATGTTTTACCCGGAATTTTATGCCATTGTCGGGAATATTGCAAAGAATTGTAAATTGAGATCCGTGAGGTTGCCATATGAAGTGCTTGTTGCCAGAATATTTGTCATATCCTTCCAGATTCCCTCTGGGATTTTCTTTCCAGATATATTGTGATAATCTGAAGTGTTCCAGATACTCTTCAAAATACACAAATTCTTGAAGATCATTGCTTCTGACAAGAACACCAATACGAACCGTATTGTAGTGTGCAAGAGCTATGTCAACCCTGGAGTTCCATATTGCCAGCACTGCCTCTCCGGTTTTTTGAATGTCGGCATGTGGATCTGTTATTCCATAGGAATAATCTGGAGAGCATCTGCCGCTTATGAGTCTGACATTAGTCGCAATTAAAGGGTTGGCGTTCTTTACTGTTTTCATAGACCATGCTGTCTTGTCTTTTACCACATCGGCAATTCCAAGAGGACTGCTCAGGTGCTCTCCCTCTATTGCATTCGCAAAGATATTGCCCCAGTCATCACCGGTCATGTCATTCCTGCCGGTGTAAATGAGATAGATAATGGATCCGGCAATCTTGATAATAATGTCGTCCTGTATATTATCAATAGGGTAAATGGNACTTTCAAGATATTTTGAGTCTCTAAGCCTTGGTTTTTTCATAATAATTCAACGATCTTTTTTGCAACCTCACGAATCATGGGTACAGCTACAGAATTACCTGTCTGTCTCCTTATTTCTGAATGAGATACTACTATTTCAAATTTTTCCGGGAATCCCTGAAGCCTTAAAAGCTCTCTTGAGGAAGGTCTTCTGTAGCCATTTACTAATAAATAATTATATGAGGCACCGGTTCTTAACGCGCATGCATATGGAAGTATTGAAATATTTCCTGATTTGTTCTCATGCCATATGGAGGGATAAAAGACTTTTTTCCCTTTTATGCGCTGCAATCTTTTAATTCTGATATCCTCAGATGCGAACAAACTGGAATCAACTTCATTGTCATTCTCTATGATGGCAGATAAATCATATGGTCTTGGAGTAAAATCAAAATTGAATCTCTCATATTTATCCTGATCAAGGAATCCCACAATGATTGTTCTTTCTCTTTTTTGAGGCACTCCGAAATCCAAGGCATTGAGGATTTTCCATTTCACATGGTAACCTAAATCTTCCAAGGTATGCAGAATGGTTCTGAAGGTGTTCCCTTTGTCATGGGTTACAAGTTGTTTGACATTTTCCAAAAGGAATGCCTTCGGCTTATGGTATTTGAGGATTCTGGCTACATCGAAAAACAGAGTTCCACGTGTGTCTTCAAATCCTTTCATTTTACCTATAATGGAAAATGCCTGACACGGAAAGCCCGCCAGAAGGATGTCGTGAGCAGGTATGAAATCTTCTCGAATTTTTGTAATGTCACCAAATGGCACTTCGCCATAATTATGGATATATGATGATTGTGCGTGCTTATCCCATTCAGAGGAAAACACACACTTGCCACCAAGTTCGCTGAAAGGCAATCTTATGCCTCCTATACCTGCAAAAAGATCGATAAATCTGAATTTATTTATTTTTCTGTTTGGGAACGGAACATCTATAAGCGATGTAAATAAATCCATCTGTGTCCATTCTTCAGCAGAAATGTCTGTATCAGTCAATCTTGATTCAGGATATATGTGATTGATAGTATTGGAAATATAGGATTTTATATCACGCCTCTCACTGTCTGAAAGTTCATCATAGTTATGATAATAATGAGACATCATTGCCAATTGATCATAAAGGGATTGGTAATCGTATTCCTTTATAATCAATTGGTTCCTTTTTAGTTTTGATGATTTTGCAGGGAAGTGACTTAAATTCCAGAATTCCTTGCTATCTTTTTTTGTCATTATTTCAATATGCTTTGAAAGACATGTCAAGACCTTTGACTGAGTGGGTAAGGGCACCGACAGAGATGAAGTCTACGCCTGCTTCGCCATATTCGCGGAGGTTTTCAAGTGTGATGCCGCCGGATGATTCAGTTTCTACTTTGCCATTGACAAGGGCTACCGCTTCTTTGGTGAGTGCCGGGGTGAAATTGTCGAACATTATGCGATCCACTCCACCATGGGAAAGTACGCGGCGTATGTCATCGAGACTGCGGACTTCAACCTCTATTTTCAGGTCTTTGCCGTTTTCTCTGCAATAGTCGTTGGCGCGGCTGATGGCTTTCTCTATGCCTCCGGCGAAATCAATGTGGTTGTCCTTTATGAGAATCATGTCGAAGAGACCGATACGGTGATTTGTTCCACCTCCCATTTTTACAGCCTCTTTCTCAAGCATGCGCATTCCGGGGGTTGTCTTACGCGTATCAAGAACACGTGTGTGCAAACCTTTCAGTTCATCCTGATAGCGGCGGGTCATTGTCGCGACTCCGCTCATGCGCTGCATGATATTGAGCATAGTCCTTTCAGCAATCAGAAGTGATCTGACCGGTCCTTCGGCAGTGAATGCTATGTCTCCTTTCTTGACTTCGGTACCGTCCTTGAGCATAACTGTCATTTTTATTGTCGGGTCAACTTTGTGCAGCACTTTCTCTGCTATGTCAACGCCGGCGAGTATTCCGTCTTCCTTTATTATGAGTCTGGAACGTCCCATGGCGTCTGCCGGAATAGTTGAAAGTGTGGTATGGTCGCCATCGCCGAGGTCTTCGGCAAACGCGAGGTTCAGGAGATCATCGATAAGTTCGTCAGTCGTTTTCATATTTAGGTTTTATATGTTCATTAATTTATCAGCTGTTACAAATATTATTTGGTTTACGGACAAGCATGGGTGGAGCATGCCTGTTTTATTCATGGTGATATGGTTCGCCACGGAGAATGGTCATTGCCCTGTAGATCTGCTCAGTAAAGAAAAGCCGCACCATTTCATGGTTAAACGTCATTTTTGATAGTGACAGCAGGGAATCCGCCCGTTCGTATACTTCTTTGGAAAATCCGTATGGACCGCCGACAACGAACACTGTCTTGCGGCGGCCGGATACCATCTGTTTTTCGATGAATGAGGAAAACTCCACAGAGGAATATTGTTTCCCTCTTTCGTCAAGAAGAACAACGAAGTCTGACGGAGTCAATGAATCTATGATTCTTTGACCTTCTGCTTCTTTCTGTCTGGTCTGATCCATACGGGACGCATTTTTAACATCGGGAAGAGACCTGATGCTGTAGGGGATATAGTGCTTAAGTCTCTTCGTGTATTCGCCTATGCCATTCTCAACGAACCCTATGGATGTCTTGCCTATGGTTAGTAATTCTATTTCCATAACAATCTCTTTATCGCCGGCATACATGATGCCATTATCATAAGAGCCATGACAGACAGATACAGGTAAGAAAAATTGAGGAGCATGCGTCTGTTGTCATGGGCGAAGCTCATCGGGTCGGCAGATGTGCTGTCTGCCATGAAATCATCTGTGTTAATTGCCCTCAAGGTGCTTTTCCATTCCACTATACCTTTCTTTACATATACTACAGCGGGGTTTCCTCTTGCGAGTTCCTTGATTGCTGTGTCATCTGCCGTATATATCGGGTAGTCGGGCATCGAGAGGTCGTTCCAATTATCGATCTCCGCGTCAGTCCCCGACACAGCCGCTATCATGTCAATTCCGTGTCTTGTTGCCCAGTCATAAAGCGAGTTGATTTTCCATGTTGTCGATATAGATACATTTCCCATGTCAGGCATAAGAAGCAGTATCCTGTCTTCATCATTGTCAAGAACTTCTTCTGTCACATCCTCGTTGCCATCCCATATATGGAACCCGTCTGTTTCAGTGGCGGTCTCTTCACCTGAGGTCGGTTTGCGGTCAACAAATACCCAACCTTCGCTTTCATCGGGAAGGTTGTCGATTGTGAAATCCTTATTAACGCCATTTTTTGCATAGGTGAAAACGTATTCCGGTTCAAAGTTGTCGGTATGTTCTACAAGCGTAGAGCCAGCCTTGAAGGGTCTGAAATCAATCAGCGGCTGATACAGATATCCCGCAAGCTCTATGAGGCAGATAAACAGAGCGGTCACTATGAAGGCAATCCATTGTATCGCAGGTGTTATTATGCATGCGCAATATCTGTTGTATCGCACAAGCCATAAGGCAAATGCGAACAATACTACATTTTTCCAGAATGTTGCCCAATTGGATATTATATATGCATCACCGAAGCATCCGCAGTCGGCAACAGGATTAAATACCGCTATCCATAGCGTCAGAGGCAACATGACGCACATCAATGCAAGGCTGAAGATTGCGCTGCCTCTCCTGAAGCATCCCAAAGCGAGACATACACCTATGAAAAATTCTATTGCGCACAAGAAGAAAACTCCGACAGTCACAAGATTCGGCCATACCGATAAGCCCATCACAGCAAGATAGTCTTCAACTTTATATAGCGTTCCCCATGGGTCTATCGCCTTGACAAATCCGGAGAAGATGAATACAGCTGCTGTCAGTTCCCGGATAATCCAGGTAATGCATCTGACCTTGCCTGATTCCGGGTCAGGAGAACCTAATTTTGATAAGTGCGAATAAAGCATAATTTATCATATCCATGTAGTTTGCATCTATTCCCTCGCTTATGATCGTTTTCCCTTGATGGTCCTCGATCTCCTTGGTGCGCATTAGTTTCTGGAGAATTATGTCTGTGAAAGAGCTTACACGCATTTCTCTCCATGCCTCGTCATAGTCATGATTCTTGTTAAGCATAAGTGCAGTCGCGGCGTCGATTTTTTCGTTATAAAGTCTCAATGCCTCTTCTGTATCCAGAGTGTCTCCGGCTCCGAGATCGAGCTGAATGAGTGCTATTGCGCAATAATTCACAATTCCGATAAATTCCGGTTCAATACCTTCGTTCACGGCTGCAGCCTCGATCCCTTTCTCTTCAAGAGAGCGTATTCTGCGCGCCTTGATAAATATCTGGTCTGTCAGACTTGAAGGCCGCATTATGCGCCAAGAGGTGCCATAGTCTTTGAGTTTTTTCTCAAAGATGTCGCGACATACAGCCTTGACAGCTGCAAATTCTTCCTGTGTGTTATGGTCAGACNTAATGTAGTCAAATTTGATTTAACTGCGAAAATACAAAAAAAAATCAAGAAACGCTTCAAATATTCGGGAATAGTTGTTATTTTTGAACTATGAATAAAGAAATAAGACTTATAGCCGAATGGGAGAGTTGCAGTTCAGTTTTGCTGGCACTGCCCGAGCGGCATACAGATTGGGATTATATTCTTGAGGAAGCCCGCGATCAGTATCGCCGGATGATCCGGTCATTCACAGACAACGGTCTTCATTGTGTGGTGCTTGTTGCCGACCGTGTGTCGGCCGGAGAACTGTTGCAGGAGTGCGACTCTTCAAAGATAACACTGATAGAAGCTNAGTATAACGATACCTGGACGCGTGATTACGGGCCGATTTCCGTGGTCAGAGGTGATAGGTTGCGTGCGCTCGACTTCGGATTTAACGGCTGGGGACTTAAATTTGCCTCCGCAAAAGACAACCTTGTCAATCTCTTTCTACGAGACAGATCTGTCATAATGCCTGAAACATACAGAAACGAGAGGGATTTCATTCTTGAAGGAGGGTCGATTGAAACCGACGGATGCGGAACACTACTCACTACTTCGACGTGTCTGTGCTCGCCAAACAGAAACGGTGGTCATTCAAAGGGGGAGTTGNATGAGATTCTCGGAAAACGTCTCGGAGCCGAGCACGTGTTATGGCTTGATTACGGCGCATTGGCAGGCGATGATACGGACTCGCATATCGACACCCTTTGCCGGATGGCTCCCGGAAACACTATCCTTTTTACAGGATGCCGGGATATGGATGACCCTCATTTTGAGGAATTGCTGAAAATGCGCGCGCAACTGACCTTGTTCCGCACACCGGAGGGCAATCCGTATAATCTTGTTGAACTACCTCTGCCCTCTGCTATATATGATGAGTCGGGAGAGCGTCTGCCGGCTTCATATGCGAATTATCTCGTCACACCGGACACTGTCTTTATGCCGGTTTATTCGCAGCCGGAGAATGACACTCTTGCGTGCAACACGGTTAAAATCGCATTTCCCGGACATCGGGTTGTGCCAGTCGAGTGTTCCACACTGATCAAACAGCACGGTTCTTTGCATTGCGCGACAATGCAGATTCCTGACAATCTATTTAATTCTACAGTATATGAGCAGTAAACTTCCGGTTGGAATAGTCCAGCATTCTTTTATTGAGGATATTGATTTCAACAGAGCGCGAAATCTGACAGCAATAGAGAATCTCGCGTCCGAGGGCGCACGTCTTGTCGTGCTTTCAGAACTGCATGACTCTCTTTATTTCTGCCAGACAGAAAATGTTGACAATTTCGATCTGGCACAGACGCTCCCGGGTGACTTCACGGAGTTTTACGGGAGTGCGGCGGCTAACAACAATGTCGTCATAGTCACAAGTACGTTCGAACGCAGGGCTCCGGGGCTTTATCATAACACGGCGGTTGTTTTTGAAACAGATGGATCTGTTGCCGGGATATACCGCAAGATGCATATTCCTGACGATCCCGGTTTTTATGAGAAGTTTTATTTTACACCCGGAGACCTTGGCTTCGAGCCGATAGATACTTCAATAGGACGTCTCGGTGTGCTTGTATGCTGGGATCAGTGGTATCCGGAGGCGGCGCGTCTCATGGCTATGCGTGGTGCGGAAGTACTGATATATCCCACTGCAATAGGTTGGAATCCGGATGATCCGCAGGATGAAAAGGAGCGGCAGAGAGAGGCGTGGATAACTGTGCAGCGAGGACATGCAGTGGCTAACGGTTTGCCGGTAATAAGTGTAAACAGATGCGGTTTTGAGGAAGACCCTTCGAGCCAGACTTCCGGGATAGACTTCTGGGGTTCAAGTTTTGTGGCTGGACCGCAAGGAGAATTCCTTTTCGAGGCACCTGACAACGCTCCTGTGGAGGAGGTTGTGGAGGTAGATCTCGGTCGTTCGGAGGATGTGCGCCGCTGGTGGCCGTTTCTAAGAGACCGCAGGATTGAGAACTATGGCGAAATTACCAAAAGATTCTTGATCTGACAACAGACATATGGCGTATAAAATGAAAGGCGTCTGTATTCACCCAGTGTGAACACAGACGCCTTGGGGTTTGTTTAAAATCACTTATTCACCTAATAACTAATAACTAACCTTGTTTTTACCTGTTTGTGTGTCTATTTTGAAGCATTTTGCATCGGGGCGGAGATATTGCCGTGTCGCATCCCCTTGCCATTGCGCTAGTGTTTTCCGTGTTTCATGGCGATCGCTTTCTTGCCTCCGTGGTGCGATGCGTTGTTGACATAGAAATTCTTGAGATACACGACCATCTGTTCTGATGTCAGAATCTCACCGAGGTCGTTGATGTATTTACCGCGCAATTCTTTATGTGCCGCGCGAGGATTGTAAGTGGTGTCTTTTTTCTCACGGGCATTTTTAGCCTGTTCTTTAATCTGCTGGCGAGACAATTTGGCGGCATTGTTCAATGCCTCTATTTTTCCTTGCTGCTCGGTTGTCAGCTCGATGCCTTCAAACAGATCGGGTCGTGCATCTTTGCATTTGCGAATTTTGCAGCATTTGCCTTTTTTGTCGGATTTCGCACATTGTCTGTTTTTGTTTATGCACTCTGTCTTTGAATTACAAGACTTGTCTGCCTGATTCTGGGCTGATGCAGAGAAGGGGAGTGCGGCTATAGAAAGGAAAGCCAGACCTATTATCGCTTTTTTCATTTCTTTCATTTTATTACTGTGTTAAACTTTTGAACCGGAGCCGGCATCTGAAATGCTATGACTCCAGTGTTTCCGTTCCAATTGGATTTCAGTTATAAGACAGATGAAAAAACGATAGGTTTAAACGGAATAAATCCTTTAACTATTATTAAATCAGATGTTAATAAATGTAACTGTACGTTTGGATAAGATGTCATGACCTTCTCGGATATGCGAAAACATATCATTTTGACTGGTGATTGTAGACAGGAGACAGGAGACAGGAAGGTTTACCTTTATCCTAATAATCATCCATATTGAGTCTGTGCAGAATATCCATGTGCAGGAAATTGTCTCGTTTCTGAGGTTTTACGCCTCTTATGACGCATTCTGCAAATGTTGTCAGCGCGAGCCTCGACTGGCTTGATATATGGCGCGTTACAAGAAACTCTATGTGTCCGCTTCTCAGGCTTGCGAGATTAGGTTCTATATCGTCAAATCCTACGACCACACGTTTCGTGTCAGGGTTCTCGCGCAGATACTCGTCTATGAGGAATATGCGCGAATTTATCATTATGAGGTGTTTTACATCCGGATTGTTTGCAAAGAAGTCTTTCAGTGTTACATATATCTGCTGTGGATCTGTAGGATTAATGAAAACTGTATGAATCCGGCATTCCGGGAATTTCATCGATATATAGTCAAGAAACCCCTGTCTTCGCTTGGCGTTGGGGTCCGCCTTGTGATTGGTGTCACGGATGAGTCGGACGAGCAGAAGCTCATCGGGATTAAAATGATTTGTCAGAAGAAATGCGCCAAGGCGACCGCTTTTATAAGGATCCATACCGTAATATACAGTATAATTCAATCCGTCGAACTTGTCGTCTACGAATGCGAATGGTATTCCCTCTTCGTCAAGCATACCGGCAAAACGTATTGTCTCTTCTTTGAACGTAGTGTTCATTATCACTCCGTGAGGACGAGAGGCAAGAATATCATCCGTGCATCTGATGTAAGACTCAGGATTTGTCTGGTCATAGAAATGGAAGTCTACCTCTATGTTGTAATTATACAGAGAGTTGGCACCTGCAATAAAACCCTCGTGTATTTTCTCCCAGTATTCGCCATGTTCAAACCCCGGGATAAGACATGCGAATGTATATGTTTTCTTTGACGCAAGAATCGATGCGTTCAGATTGGGACTGTAACCAAGAATCTCGATTGCGCGTTTCACTTTGTCTACAGTATCTTGCGACACGCGCCCGCGATTATGAATGACGCGGTCAACCGTGCCTCGCGAAACGTTGCACATTCTTGCCACATCGAATATTGTTGCCTGGACAGGAGTGTTATTTATCTTATTTGTTTTAGCCATATGGCATTAAGTGGTAATTATGAAGTCTGAGCAGACAGACTTTTTTATAAAAATCACTACAAAATTATCATTTTTTTTGGAAATATAAAAAAGTTCTAATATATTTGCAGTGTAAACGTGCACGTGCACGCATAATTTGATGCAAAAATAGCTTTAGATTCTATCTGAAGCGAGAAAATATAAGGCAAGGATTGCCTGAAAACGTTTAACTAATTTTACTTTTAATCCATAACGAGCAGTTTGTCGTTGACGTATTAAGTTGACGGTAGCGGGTTCCGGAAGAGCACACCGGAACCCGCTGTACAAACAGAAGGGCAATAACGGATCATTTTATCATATCCGGGTCCGGAGAAATTCTTTTTGTAGCATATGCCAGAGCAAGCGTCATGGATGCCATGATTCCGAATACAATTGCTGTGGAATGCATTATATTCCCGATTCCGACAAGAGGTGCGACGATTGCTCCGAATATGTATCCGGAAAGTCCGACGAGAGCCGAGGCACCACCTGCATTTGTCCGTCCTTCGTTCATTGCGAGTGTGTTTCCGACGGTAAATATCATTCCTAATGAGAAAAGCATTGGAAGCAGGACGAACTCGTATGCCCAGAAGTCGTCAATAAAGAAGAGGACACCCATCTCAACGGCGGTAAAAAGCATCAATGTCCATCCTCCGATAAATGCAGCTTTCTTAAGGATGTCGAATTTCAGAGCGGTCATGGCACCGCATGCGATGAATATCGCGTTGAATCCCATAAACAGACCGAAGTCCAGTTCTGACCATCCGAAATGATCCTGCATTATAAAAGGAGCGGACGAGCAATAAGCAAACAGCAGACCTAATGCCGTGCCTTTAAGCAGAGCGTGGATAACAAACCGTTTGTTTTTTATCAGCGAGGGATATTCCCGGAATGCCTCCAGCAGGTGCCCCTTGAATCTATTCTGAGGTATAAGAGACTCTTTGAGCGGCAGACCCGCACAAATCAGAAGTGCTGCAAATCCCGCCAACACATAAAATATGCCTTTCCAGCCGTCGGCAACCGCCAGAATGCCGCCGAGCACCGGTGCGGAAGCAGGTGCAAAGCCGTTGATGGCACCTATAAGTGCCATTGTTTTTGCCAGCTGACGACCGCTGAAAATATCCGCAGGTATGGTTCTGGCAAGGAAATAACCACCTGAGGCGCCTATGCCCTGCACGAACCTGCATCCGAGAAAGAAATGTATGTCGGGGGAGAAAATGCTCACAACCGCACCGATTATAAATATGGTCATCGTGGTCATTAGAACCGGCTTGCGTCCGTATTTGTCGCTTGCAGGACCGAGAATGAGCTGACCTATGCCGAGTCCCAGCATACCCATGGTAAGTCCAAGTT
>NZ_CAJMXD010000042.1:0-13122 GCF_905219685.1 Barnesiella sp. CU968 | reverse complement strand
GATCAATATAACTTTCCCTGACGGCAGCGTCAGAGAGTTCGAGCAGGGAATAACACCTTTCGGGGTGGCTGAAAGTATCAGTCCCCGTTTCGCAGCCGATGTACTCGCGGCAAAGGTAAACGGAGAGGAGTGGGATATTTCCCGTCCTATAGACGGCGACGCCTCCATCGAGCTTTTCAAATGGGACTCGCCCGAGGGCAAGCATGCATTCTGGCATTCGTCAGCCCATCTTCTTGCCGAGGCACTTCAGGAGCTTTATCCCGGAGTGAAATTCGGTATCGGTCCCGCAATCGAAAACGGGTTCTATTACGATATCGCTCCCGGCGAGCATAAGATTACTTCCGATGATTTTCCGAAAATCGAGAAGAAGATGATGGAACTCGTAGCCAGGAAAGAGGATATCGTCCGCAGAGATATTGCCAAGGAGGATGCACTCCGCATGTTCGGTGACAGAGGCGAGACCTACAAGTGCGAGCTTATAAGCGAACTTGAAGACGGTCATATCACCACTTACACTCAGGGCGCGTTTACCGACCTCTGCCGCGGTCCGCATCTTCCCTCGACATCAGCGATCAAGGCAGTGAAGATTCTTTCTCTCGCCGGCGCCTACTGGCGTGGCGATGAGAAGAGAGATCAGCTTGTGCGTGTCTACGGCATCACCTTCCCGAAGAAAAAGATGCTCGACGAGTATCTGGCACTCCTTGAGGAAGCGAAGAAACGAGACCATCGCAAACTCGGAAAGGAGATGGAGCTTTTCGCATTCTCCTCTACCGTAGGTCAGGGCCTTCCGTTGTGGCTGCCCAAAGGCGCGGCGCTCCGCGACCGTCTTGAGCAGTTCCTCCGCAAGATACAGAAAGAATACGGTTATCTTCAGGTGATAACTCCCCATATCGGCAACAAGCAGCTGTATGTCACTTCCGGTCACTGGGCAAAATACGGCAAGGACTCCTTCCAGCCCATCAAAACCCCGCAGGAGGGTGAGGAATACATGCTCAAGCCCATGAACTGTCCGCATCATTGCGAGATTTACAAAGCCGCACCCCGCAGCTACCGTGATCTCCCGTTGCGTTTTGCCGAGTTCGGAACGGTCTACCGCTACGAGCAGAGCGGCGAACTTCACGGTCTGACCAGGGTTCGCGGCTTCACTCAGGACGACGCCCATCTTTTCTGCGCTCCGGAACAGATCAAAGGTGAGTTCCTGAAAGTGATGGATATAATTCTTTATATATTCAGGGCTCTTGATTTCAAGGATTTCGAGGTTCAGATCTCACTCCGTGACCCTAAGAACAAAGAGAAATATATCGGTTCGGATGAAAACTGGCATCTTGCGGAGAACGCCATTATCGAGGCTTGCGCCGAGAAAGGTCTCAATGCACGTCAGGTTGAAGGCGAGGCTGCATTCTACGGTCCGAAGCTCGACTTTATGGTGAAGGATGCGATAGGCCGCCGCTGGCAGCTTGGAACAATCCAGGTCGACTATAACCTGCCCGAACGCTTCGAGCTTGAATATACCGGTTCTGACAATCAGAAGCATCGTCCGGTCATGATTCACCGTGCGCCGTTCGGTTCGATGGAGCGCTTTGTCGCCGTGCTTCTTGAGCACACCGCGGGCAAGCTTCCGCTGTGGCTCATCCCGGAGCAGTGTGTCGTGCTTCCCATCAGTGAGAAATTCAACGAATATGCAGCTCATGTCGTCAGGGAGCTTGACAAGCATGACGTGCGTGCCATAGTTGATGACAGAAACGAGAAAATCGGCAAGAAAATCCGCGACAATGAGCTTAAGAAAATACCTTATCTCCTCATTGTCGGTGAAAAAGAAGCCGAGAATGAAGAAGTTTCCGTAAGAAAACAGGGCGAAGGTGACAAAGGTACGATGAAAATCATTAACTTTGCAGACGAAATCAACGCCGAGGTGGCAAAGATGACAAACAAATAAGGAAAAAGCTACAAGGCATAAACATAATAAATGGAGAAAAAACCACAATTCAGCGGTCCGCGCCGCCCCATGAGTCCCGCCGGACCCAAGCCGCGTCCCGGACAGCGTCCCCGCAGGGGCAATGAACGAAACAGTCGTGACCCCTATGTGATAAACGAATATATCCGTGCCCGCGAAGTCCGCCTTGTCGGCGACAACGTTGAGCAGGGTGTCTATCCGATCGAGAAAGCGCGTCGCATCGCCGAAGAGCTTGAACTCGACCTTATCGAGATTTCCCCCAATGCGGAGCCGCCTGTATGCCGTATCCTTGACTATCAGAAATTCCTCTATCAGCAGAAGAAGCGTCAGAAAGAGCAGAAAGCCAAGGCAGCCAAGGTTGTAGTGAAGGAAATTCGTTTCGGTCCGCAGACAGACGACCATGACTACAACTTCAAGCTTAAACACGCTGTGGGCTTCCTCAAAGAAGGATCGAAAGTGAAGGCATATGTGTTTTTCCGTGGTCGTTCCATTCTTTTCAAAGAGCAGGGAGAGGTGTTGCTTCTCCGTTTTGCCAATGACCTTGAGGAATACGGCAAGGTGGAGATGATGCCGGTGCTCGAAGGAAAACGCATGACCATCATGCTTACGCCGCTCAAGGCTCCTGCAAAGAAGGATGATTCCAAGAAAGAGGGAAAGAAACCCGAGGCGCGCGAATCAGCAGCTGAAGAAGGTGCCGAATAATAAAAAGAGAGAAACGCCGTTTATAATACGGTAAAGATAAATAGAGACCGTAGGCACTCAGTGCCGAGGTGAATTTTTAAACAACTAAATTTTCAAAACAATGCCTAAAGTAAAGACCAATGCCGCTGCGAAAAAACGTTTCGCGCTCACCGGCACAGGGAAAATCAAGAGGAAACATGCTTTTCACAGCCACATCCTGACAAAGAAAAGCAAAAAACGTAAGAGAAACCTCGATCACACCGCACTCGTGCAGGATGCCAACCTCAAGCAGGTTCGCGAGCTCCTTTCTCTCCGTTAATCCTCATTTCCCAATTTTACTTTTATCAATTTTTATTAACCGAACGTCCAGCTCCGCAAGTGCATATTGATAGATTGCCGCTGACGTTCAAAAAATCAAAAAAAGATGCCAAGATCAGTAAATCACGTTGCCTCACGAGCAAAAAGAAAGAAAATCCTTAAACTCACCCGTGGTTATTACGGCAGCCGCCGCAATGTGTGGACCGTAGCTAAAAACACTTGGGAGAAAGGTCTGACCTATGCTTATCGCGACCGCAAACAGAAAAAACGCGATTTCCGCGCACTCTGGATTCAGCGTATCAATGCTGCCGCACGTCAGGAGGGTCTTTCATATTCCATGCTCATGGGTCTTATCCATAAGGCGGGTATCGAGATCAACCGCAAGGTTCTCGCCGAACTCGCAATGAACAACCCCGCAGCTTTCAAAGCAATCGTAGAGAAAGTCAAAGGTTGATGACTGTCTGACAGATAAGACCTTGAAGGTCTTTAAATAAAAAGGATTTCACGTTCAAAACGTGAAATCCTTTTTATTTTCATTTTTCTGTAAGAAACTCCGATGTCAGTGTGACGGAGCGGCGGAATGCCGACGGTTGCCCCGGAACCGTTATGAAAAGATGGGTTGTTCCCGGCAATACATGGCGCGTCACTTTCACGCCTGATTCCGAAAGTTTACGGCTCATCTCCTCCCCCTGGTCGCGCAGAATGTCGTGGTCGGCGTTTATCATGAGTATCTCGGGAAGAGCGGCGAGTCTTTCGGAAACGGCGCAGAATGGTGATACCAGCGGGTTCTTGCTGTCTCCTCCGGCTATGTAGGCATCGTTGAATGCCTCCATTATGCCGCTGTCAAGTCCATAACCCTCTCCATACCGGTTCCATGAAACGGAATTGTCATTCCACGCCTTGACGACAGGATAAAACAGAACAAGCGATTTCAATGGATATGAGTCATTTCCAAGAGCCGCGCACAGCGCGAGATTGCCTCCTGCGCTGTCGCCCCCCATGGAGATCCGTTTTCCGTCGAATCCGAATTTTACGGCGTTCTGATGCGCCCATCGCAGTGCTTCCGAGCAGAACTGCAGCGCATGGGGGAAAGGGTATTCGGGAGCGAGAGGGTATTCCGCGGCGAGAACCGCGATTCCCGCTTCTCTTATGAGTTCGGAGCAGAAGGCGGCGCAGCTGTTGACACTGCCGAAACACCATCCGCCACCGTGGAGGTATATCAGAAGAGGCAACGGTTCTGCCGTCCCGCCGGCAGGTCTGTAGAGGCGATATCTGCCGTCTATGTCAATGCAGCTCACGTCTTCCGGAGGATTGAATGCGGAGTTTCTTGAGCTCCTCACGCTGTCGAGCGAAGACGAATCACCGCCGACCGCCTTTCTCACCGCAGTCTCCTGTCTTTTCTGCATACCGGCAGGAAGGGAACTGATGAAGGCAGCGGCTTCGCTTTGCATTATGCTGTCGTTGTCCGGTACGATTGTGTGCAGACATGCCATCAGAGAAAAAAGTAATATATTCATTGTGTATCTGTTCGTGTCATAGATGTGTATAAATGCAGGTGCGCAGCACGTGCGAGTCCGCAAATTTACAATATTTTATGTATTCTTTGCACTAAATTAGTTATCTTTGCGATAAATTACAAACATAGCTTTTGCGGAAGTGGAACCGCAGGTTGACCGTGAATCACAAATCAATGATCAGGTTTACAGCCGGTTTCCGTAATCGAGGGAATCCTGGAAAGGAGAGCGGCTCCCCTCATGAAGGGGAAGAGAGATTATTGAGAATTGGTAGGATCGGCATTGTAAAACGTATTATAATCAGTAAAAGAATAAAAGACATGGCAAAGATCGTGACACTCGGCGAGATTATGCTCAGGCTTTCGCCGGAAGGTAATAAAAGGTTTGTACAGGTAGACAGCTTTGATGCCATATGGGGCGGCGGCGAGGCGAATGTCGCTGTAAGCTGCGCAAATTACGGGCTCAACGCATGTTTTGTAAGTAAACTACCGACACACGAGATCGGACAGGCTGCGGTGAACGCGCTGCGCCGTTACGGTGTCGACACGCGTTATATCGCACGCGGCGGAGACCGTGTGGGTATATATTATTGCGAGACCGGGGCTTCGATGCGTCCGTCTAAGGTCATTTATGACCGTGCGCATTCTTCGATTGCGGATGCCGATGCTTCGGATTTCGATTTCGATGAAATAATGAAAGACGCCACCTGGTTTCATTGGAGCGGCATCACCCCCGCCATCTCCGACAAGGCTGCCGAACTCACGCGTCTTGCATGTGAGGCTGCCAAACGACACGGAGTCACCGTGTCTGTAGACCTTAATTTCCGTAAGAAGCTTTGGACAAAAGAGAAGGCACAGAGCATCATGCGCCCGCTTATGCAATATGTCGATGTCTGCATCGGCAATGAAGAGGATGCCGAATTATGTCTCGGCTTCAAACCCGACGCCGATGTAGAGGCGGGAGACACCGGAGCCGAAGGATACAAAGGAATCTTCGAGGCAATGGCAAGGGAATTCGGTTTCCGCTATGTGGCTTCCACACTGAGAGAGTCTTTCTCCGCCACACATAACGGCTGGAAAGCCATGATTTATGACGGGAAAGAGTTTTATGAATCCAAGCGTTACGACATCAATCCTATCATAGACCGTGTAGGCGGCGGCGATTCCTTCTCCGGCGGACTTATCTACGGACTTCTGAACAAAGCCACACAAGGCGAGGCACTGGAGTTCGCAGTCGCCGCCTCCGCTCTCAAGCAGACAATCAACGGTGATTTCAACCTTGCGAGTGTGGAAGAAGTGGAGGCATTGGCAGGAGGTTCCGCCAATGGCAGAGTGCAACGTTAAGCAGAGGTATGGAGCAGTTCAAAGAGGTTTCGCAGAATTACACTCTGCCTGAGGCTATAAGAGAGGCGCAGCGGTGTCTCGGGTGCAAGGTTCCCGGGTGCAAGAAGGGTTGCCCGATAGGCAATGATATTCCCGACTGGATATCTCAGCTCGCGAAAGGAAATTTCGGCAACGCCATAGAGATTATACGCAGCCGCAGCAATCTTCCTGCTGTCTGCGGGCGTGTCTGTGCGCACGAGCGGCAATGCGAGGGTAATTGCGCTCTCGCGAAGTCAGGCAAACACATAAACATCGGCAAACTGGAAAGATTTGTAGCAGATTTTGACAGTGCCGCAGGTCTTGACCATGATATGATACCGGAAAAGACCAAGGGTCAGGTGGCAGTCATAGGCAGCGGTCCGGCGGGTCTGACGATCGCCGGCGATCTTGCCCGCAAGGGTTTCAATGTCGAGATTTTCGAGATGGAGCGTGAAGCGGGAGGCGTACTTCTTTACGGCATTCCGGAGTATCGGTTGCCTAAGGAGGTCGTGCGTCATGAAATAGCGAAGATTTCCGCTCTTGGCGTGAAATTCCATCTTGGAGTCACAATCGGTGAGGACATGACCATCGATGACCTTTTCGCGAAAGGATTCGATGCGATTTTCATAGGCACAGGTGCCGGTCTGCCTAAAAAACTTCCTATCGAAGGCATGAATCATCCCGGAGTGAAGCAGGCATTGCGTTTTCTGCGTCGTGTCCAGCTTTACAATTCCGGGCATATAGACCGCAAGGAGGTAATGGTGGGAGACGGAGACATAACTTATGTCATCGGTGGCGGAAACACCGCCATGGATGCCGCGCGCACGGCGTTGCGCCTCGGCAGCAAGGAGGTGACTGTCGTGTACCGCAAGACTCTCAACGAGATGCGTGCCCTTCGTTCGGAATATGAGGATGCCGTCAAGGAGGGGGTCAGGTTTATGTGGAATTCCAATGTCGTCAAAGTGAACGGCGGGGAGGGAAACAGACTGAGAACTCTCATAATCGAGACTGAAGGGGAAAGGAAGGAGTATCCGGCAGACCATCTCATAGGCGCGGTGGGAAATGCCCCCGCCGCGAGAATCGTGTCAACCACAAAGGGTATAGATGTCGACGGCAAAGGGTATGTGCTTACCCGCGATATGCCATACGGCATGACAACACGTGTAGGAGTGTTTGCCGGGGGAGATGTGTCGGCACAGCCGGCTACGGTGGTTCATGCCATGCGCGACGCCAAGCGTGTTGCCGAGGCGATCGAACAGTATGTCTCCGCCGTCAGACTCCTCGCGGCAATATCCCCGAAAGAGGGGGAGGCATCTTCCATACAATAGAACCCGGTCAATCCAGAAGGGTGAACCTTATACCTTCCCGCAGAAGAATCCCAAGACTTTTGCGGGAAGGTTTTACTATATAGTTCAATCCTTCCTTGTTTGCCTTCAACAAAGGGAGGTCATCATGATGATCAGTTATCACTACAGTGTTTCTGTCGAATACGGCACCTTGTCTGATCACATCCGCAAGCTTCCGTTCCCCGCGGTTTTCCGCCTCGTGCGGTCTGCTTGCCGAAATCACCGATATGCCGGCTTTCGCGGCGAAGGGGCAGGCGTACAGCTCCGGTGCGGCACTGGCAAGAATGGCGCGGCTGCCGGATCTTACTATGTCGAGCACTCTCCGGTTTATCCTGCTGTGCAGAAAGGAGGTAAAGTCATCAAGATCTTTCTCTGTGACCAATCCGCTTGTGCGGGATATGATTCTCTCCTTTGCCTCGTGATGGCTGATAAGGCGTAGTTTACGCCGCATTACGGTCATGATAAGGAAAAGTCGCACCTCGGGGTGTCTTCTGAATACAAACTTTACAAACTCTGTGAAAGAATTGCATTCGACCAGTGTTCCGTCAAGGTCTACAATCACCATATACAAAACAAGCTCTAAATTATAGGATTACAAACCGGGTTTCATNTCTGCCGACCATGGAAACCTGACAAGAGTGGAATTGCGGAAAAGCGCGTAATCCGGGATTATCGCGGTGTGTTTCNGTGTGACGGTTATGACAGCGGACCTGATTTCATTGCTTCCGTACTCTTCGATTGCGTTCAGCACACTGAGGAGTGAGCAGCCGCTGTCTGTCGCGTCATCCACTACAAGCACCTTGTGTCCCCCCTGCAGGAGCATGGCTATCAGTTCGTCGCAGACACTGACTTGCACCGGAGCGGGCTTGAGAATCCGGTCTTTGATTGCAAGCACTTTTGATTCCGCACAGCGCAACGCTATATTGACGAATGCCGGAAGACGGCGTAATATCCGGGACAGCGCGTGTGTCTTGACGGAAGTGCCTGCCCTCTGCGTTTTTATGGAAAACACCGTGTCCGACCCGAAATTGTCAGCGACATAGACCCCGCCTCTCGCTATGCCGACAAGAATGTCGTATTCATAACCCGAAGACTTCACCATTTCTTTCAGTTTAAGGCAAAGTCTTGCAAATTCATGACTGTCGGCTGTCAATACTTTCATATTCCGGTTTAACAAATTTCTGTTTTGAAAGCATACGTTTATTTCCACAGGATGTATGCCCCTCTTCCTCCGATAGAGGTGTAGCGGTAAAGCAGTTTAAGGAGGTGTCTTTGACTGAAGGAAAGGCTCGGGTGGGAGAGAGCCTTGGCAAGAAGCGGTTCCGCAAGTTCCTGGTGCCCCTCGCGTTTGTAGTGGGCTGCAAGAATCGCCCTGCGGTAGTTTATCATGTCTGCGAGCCATCCGCTGTCGTTTCGCACGGCTTTGACCACATTCTCCTCCGCGCGGTCGATTGCACGTTCCCATTCTCCGGCTTTCGAATGGAAGTTCTCGCCGGTTATCGACACCTTCTGAGGATGTATGGTGACAAGAGCCTTGTCAATGGCTATCATCGCCGGATTGCCGAGGAGCATTCGGATTCCAAGTTCCCAGTCGTTCCATGCGTACAGGGAATCATCCCAACCGCCGATATCTCTTAAAAAAGATGTCTTTACCGCAAAACATTGGGTGCTAAACAATGCATGATATATCTGATAACGCCAGTAATTTGCGTTGGAGAACTTGCGTTTTTTAACCGAACCGTCAGGATTGATGATTCTGGCGTTCCAATGCACCAGATCCACTCTGCTGTCTCTGAACGCGGTCATTATCCCTTCTGCGAGAGTAGGGTCCATTTCATCATCGGAGTCAAAAAACATCACGTGTTCCGTGTCGGTCTCCGACAGTCCCCGGTTTCTGGCTCTTGACGCACCGGGCTTGGGTTCTGATATGAGGGATATGGCAAATTCCGGCTCGGCATTCCTGGCGATCCAGCCTTCAACGGCTTTCCATGTGCCGTCGGTCGAACCGTTGTCGACAACTATCACATTCAGAGGGCGCAGAGTCTGTCTTTTGACGCTGTCAAGACATCTGATTACAAGATTTTCCCTGTTCCTTACCGGAATCACGACTGTCAGCCCCTTGTCGGTGGAATTGTTGTTCATTGTGTCAGAGAGTTTCTTTCTTCGTTAAAACTTTCGATTATATAAGGGGGTCTTCTTTTGGTTTCGTTGAAAATCCTGCCGATATATTCCCCGATAATTCCCAATGCAAGCAGCTGCATGCCGCCTAAAAAGAGGATCACGCATATAAGAGTCGGGAAACCGGTCACCACCTCTCCCCAGAGCAGAGTCTTCACAAACATATACACAAGGTATCCGAAAGCCATCAGCGACACGANGATTCCGGCAACTGTGGATATTCTCAGCGGTGTGGTGGTGTAGCTGGTAATGCCTTCGATTGCAAGGTTCACCAGTTTGGCGAGTTTGTAGCTTGACTTGCCGTTTTCGCGGTCTCCACGATCAAATACCACCTCTTTTTTTTCGAAACCCACCCAGCAGTAGAGGCCCTTCATATATCTCTGTGTCTCTCGCAGTCCGGTCAATGCCCTGACCGCCCTGCGGTCGAGAAGCCGGAAATCGCCTACGTTGGGAAGAATGTCGATGTCGCTCATTTTCTTAAGCATATTATAGAAAGAGAGCGAGAGTATTTTTCTCATGGCGCTTTCCTGCCCGCGGCTTGCGCGTTTGCCATACACGTCATCGTATCCCTTCTCCCACCAGTAAATCATTTCCGGCACAACTTCTATGGGATCCTGAAGATCCGCGTCCATTATGACCAATGCATCGCCCGATGCATAGTCCATGCCCGCCAGCATGGCGTTTTCCTTTCCGAAATTCCTTGAAAGATTGACCACGGATACTCTGGAATCTTTTTTTCTTAATTCCCGCATAATCGCGAGAGTGCCGTCGCCGCTGCCATCGTTGACAAACAGAAATTCGAAGTCGTAGACATTCATATCGACAGGATGTGTTGTCCCGGTCTCAGTCCCGGTTTCCTTTACAGAGACCTGATAAGAGGCACGGGTAAACCTGTCAAGTTCATCGTACAGCTTCGGCAGATTCGCTTCCTCGTTATGGCATGGGATAACAAAGCTGATCTTCTTCATATTGCAAATATACGTATTTTTTTTGTTAAAAAGGCATCGGGGTATTGCAAAATTGAACCGCGTGCATTATCTTTGCGTTATAAAACAAAAGCAAGAGAGCTTCGGACTGCTGAATTTGATACACACCTCAGATGACAGCGAGGTAACGAAGATTCAGAAGCCGGTGAAGTTATACCACATCAAAGCTAATTGGGAAACTCATCAAATTTTATAGAAATACCGAGACACTCTTGTCTGTCGATGGCGGGCCCCACGCCGCAAGGCGTTGATTTCGATCGCAGGCGGATTACAAAGATTGGCAAG
This sequence comes from Barnesiella sp. CU968, assembly GCF_905219685.1. Classification (NCBI taxonomy): domain Bacteria; kingdom Pseudomonadati; phylum Bacteroidota; class Bacteroidia; order Bacteroidales; family Barnesiellaceae; genus Barnesiella; species Barnesiella sp. CU968. The sequence goes on along the minus strand of NZ_CAJMXD010000042.1, from coordinate 2,499 downwards.
ACCTCAAAACCTGTCGTTCGGAGTTTCGTCACATTCCTTTGATGTGGACCTTAAAAGAGCCGATGAGCGTTCCGCTCACCGGCTCTTTGTTTTTCCGGCGGTTTTATGAACAGCCGGTGTTTATGGACAATATGACAAGCAAACATATACATAAGTTATGAAAGACGTAAAGGAAACGCTTTTGGAGCGCACGAGTGTGCGCAGATACGAGAGAGAGGCGATCGCAGAGGAGACAATGGAGTTTATCTTCGATGCGATCCGCAATACTCCCACATCCTACAACGGTCAGCAATTCTCGGTTATCGACATTTCCGACCAGACGCTGAAAGAGGAGTTATATGCTATAACCGGTCAGAAACAGCTCAAGACATGCAACCGGCTGCTGATATTCTGTTCGGATTATAACAAAATTACGCTTCTTGCCGGGAAGAAGGGGCTGGATATGCCGAAATTCACCGATACGATGGATGGTGTGACGATAGGTATAATTGATGCGTCGCTTGCCATGATGAGCGCGGTTGTCGCCGCTCAGTCTGCAGGTCTCGGTTCTAACTGCATCGGTTATCTTCGTACTGCCGACCCTGCTAAGATCGCCGAGCTCCTCAAACTTCCGAAGGGAGTGTTTGTGGTCTGCGGTCTTGCAATCGGTGTGCCCCGCGAGCAGCCCGATCTGAAGCCGAAGCAGCCGAAGCCGCTGATGATCCACAAGAACCATTACCGTCAGGACAACGACAGGATGGTTGACGAGATGGAGGCTTATGACGAAGTGGTGAAACATTACAACCGTACCCGCGCCGGCGGCACTACCGACAATGACTGGGTCGCCCACATCATCAATTATTATGACCATGCGATGGAATACCGCATTCTTGACTATCTGAAGGATCAGGGCTACGATGTGAAAAAATAATGTGTCACCCCTGTTTTAATTCTTAAAAAACCTTAACGGTTAAACCAAATGCGCTGAAGATTGTCTTAATTATAGGTAATTGTCGCAGACGTTGCCGAAAATAATAAAACAATGCTTAGCGACAAAAACGGAGCAGGCCTGCGGGCTTACTCCGTTTTTCATTTTAGAATTCAGAACTGAAGTGGAAGCGGATCTTGGGGAAATCCGACTGCGCCATCTGCAGCACATAGTTGCTGTCGGCAAGGAATACGTCACGACCGTCCTTGTCGGTAGCCATGAACTGATGCTTTCTTTTCTTGAAGGCTTCGAGAGCCTGCGGATCATCGCTCTCTACCCAGCATGCCTTGTAGAGGCTTATGGGCTCCCAGCGGCATTGCGCGCCATATTCGTGAAGAAGACGGTACTGGATCACTTCGAACTGAAGCTGACCTACTGTGCCTATGATTTTTCTTCCGTTGAACTGATTGGTGAACATCTGTGCCACACCTTCATCCATCAGCTGGTTTATACCTTTGTCGAGCTGCTTGGATTTCATCGGGTCGGCATTCTCGATATATTTGAACATCTCCGGTGAGAAACTCGGCAATCCCTTGAAATGTAGGATTTCACCGGAAGTCAGAGTGTCTCCGATCTTGAAATTGCCGGTGTCGGGTATGCCGACTATGTCGCCAGGATATGCCTCGTCAACGATATTTTTCTTCTGAGCCATGAAAGCAGTGGGAGCGGCGAACCGCATCATCTTTTCGGAGCGCACATGGCGGTAATTGACATTGCGTTCGAATTTTCCCGAGCATATTTTCACAAACGCGATACACGACCTGTGGTTTGGATCCATGTTGGCGTGAATCTTGAAAACGAAACCTGAGAATCCCTCTTCCTGCGGTCTTATCTCCCTTTCCTGTGCCATGATAGGTCTCGGAGCCGGTGCGATTTTTACGAAACAGTCAAGAAGTTCCTTGACGCCGAATGTGTTGAGCGCGGATCCGAAGAATACCGGCGCGACATCTCCACGAAGATATTCCTCGGGATCGAAGTCGGGATACACACCCTCTATAAGTTCAAGATCTTCGCGGAGTTTGTCGGCATCCTGCTGTCCGACAAGTCTGTCTACTTCCGGAGAGTTGACATTGTCGATCTCGATGCGCTCGCTGATGGTCTGTTTCGAAGGGGTGAAGAGGTCGAGTCCATGTTCATAGAGATTGTAGACACCTTTGAATTTGGCACCTATGTTGATCGGCCACGAGAGTGGTCGCACGGAAATCTGCAGCTCCTTCTCCAGCTCATCAAGAATATCGAAGGGGTCACGTCCCTCGCGGTCAAGCTTGTTTACGAAAATGATGACAGGGGTTTTTCTCATGCGGCATACCTCCATCAGTCTTCGTGTCTGGGTCTCCACGCCCTTTGCCACATCGACCACAATTATGACCGAGTCTACGGCGGTCAGAGTGCGGAAAGTATCTTCCGCGAAGTCCTGGTGACCCGGAGTGTCGAGGATGTTTATCTTGTAGTCGCCATAATTGAAGCCCATGACCGAGGTCGCAACCGAGATGCCTCTCTGCTTCTCGATTTCCATCCAGTCGGAGGTGGCT